>JBEIJG010000198.1:0-6208 GCA_040380385.1 Phycisphaeraceae bacterium
ACGCCCCACACGTAACTTCCGCCGAGGTAGAGCTGTCGTCGTTGCTCGACATCGATACGTAAATCGCTCCCAGCGGCAAGGCCGGCAGCCATCATGTCGAAAGCCTTGCGATCGCCAGCCCATGTGGTGCCGAGGCGAATCGCTTCGTCAAAGGCTGCATCGGCCGCTGCGATCCGTGCTGCGGGCGAACCCGCGGTCTGCATCGCGGTCATCGCGATCTTCCAACCGGCTGTTCCGGGAAGATGGCGTACCGCCGCGAATGGATCGCTCGATTGCGCGATGCGCGAAATCTTCCACGCGAGCTTGAGATCGAGTCCGAACGCGGCGACGAGATCAACCGGACGGCCGCCCATGAGTTGTCCTGCACCGGCCATCGCCTCGCGCACTGTCGCCTGTAAGGCAAGCAGCGCTTCGCGAACGCGAAGTGTGGTGACGGTTGCATCGGATTTGGGTGAGGCGCTCACGAGCAGAATCCTACCTTTCGCACGCGCGGCCTCGCGGTGCGGAACTCACCAAGATGCTGCGTGATCGCGTATCGTGCGAGGATGATTTGCGAGTTTTCTGGAAAGATTTCGGATCGACTTTCCCGCTTGGCGATCGAATTGCCGTCGTGGGGATTCGCTGATACCGGCACCCGATTCGGGAAGTACCTCCAGGACGCCGCAGCGCTCACGCTTGAGGACAAATTGGATGACGCCGCGGAAGTGCACCGCTTGACCGGTGCCTGTCCCACGGTTGCGGTGCATGTTCTTTGGGATGTGCCGGAGGGCGGCGCGGAGGCGCTGGCCGCGGCGGCGCGCGCGCGCGGATTACGAATCGGTTCGATCAATCCAAACGTCTTTCAAGATCAGTGCTATCGATACGGTTCGGTCGCGAGTGAGGACGCAGCCGTGCGTCGTCGTGCGATCAATCACTTGCTCGAATCGGTCGCGCTTGCGCGTTCGGTTGGTTCGCGAACGCTCGCACTCTGGTTTGCCGACGGCACGAACTATCCAGGCCAGGGCAGTTTCGTGCGGCGCAAGCGGCGATTCATGGATGCGCTGCGCGAAGTGCACGATGCGCTTGATCCTTCGATGCGCATGCTTGTGGAATACAAGCCGTTCGAACCGGCGTTCTATCACACGGATATCGCCGATTGGGGGATGGCGGCGGCGTTCGCGCGGCACGCAGGTCCGCAGGCGAAAGTGCTTGTCGATACGGGGCATCATCTGCCGGGGCAGAACATCGAGCACATCGTCGCGTTCCTCGCCGATGAAGGCGCGCTCGGCGGATTCCACTTCAACGATCGACATTACGCCGACGATGACCTCACGACCGGCTCGATCGATCCCTATCGCGTTTTCCGCATTTTCGTCGCGATTGCCGAAGCGGAACACGCGACAGGTCGCGATCTCGACATCGAGTACATGATCGATCAATCGCACAACGAAAAGCCAAAGATCGAAGCGATGATCCAAACGGTCATGACGGTGCAAGAACTCTTCGCGAAGGCGATGCTTGTTGATCTCGAACAACTTGAGCGCGCGCGTGCGGCGAATGACATTGTCGCAGCAGAGGAGTGTTTGAAATCAGCGTTTGCGTGCGATGTGCGCGCGGCACTCGGCGACTGGCGCGAATCGCGGGGATTGCCGCGCGATCCACTCGCAGTGCATCGCAGTTCCGACTACACAGCGCGCGCGGCATGTGCGCGATTGCCGCGGAAACAAGCAAGCGGCGGGAGTTACGCATGACAACGCGTCGACACATTGCGATTGATCTTGGTGCCTCGAGTGGCCGCGTCATGGACGTGCGCCTCGAAGGTGGCGCGCTTCGTGTGCACGAGTTGCATCGTTTCGCGAACGCGCCTGTCGAAGCGCGTCGCGCAGGTGGCGTCACGCTGTGTTGGCCGTTCGAGCGCATGTTCGAAGCAATTCTCGAGGGTTTGCGTCGCGCGAGCGAGGGTGGACCAGTCGACTCGATCGGTGTCGATTCATGGGCCGTGGATTACGCGCTTGTCGACGACGAGGGCGAACTCGTTCGGCCAATTGCCGCGTATCGCGATCCACGCACGCACGGGCCGTTTGCGCGGCTTCGGCGCGAACTTGGTGATGAAGCGATCTATGCCGCCACAGGCATCGCATTTCAACCATTCAACACGCTGTATCAGTTGGCTGCGGATGCCGAGGATCCGATGCAGCCATTCGAGCGCGCGCAACGGATGTTGATGCTGCCCGACTTCATCGCGGCCCGCCTCTGTGGCTCAACGGTTTGCGAGCGGACAAACGCGAGTTCCACGCAGTTGCTCAACGCAAAGACGCGTGATTGGCATCGCGATTTTGCGCGCGCCGCGGGTGTGCCGTTGCGCATTCTGCCGGAACTCGTCGACGCTGCATCGACCGAAGCGCTCGGCATGATTTCACCTGATATTGCGGCAGAAACAGGTCTTTCGGTGGATACGCCTGTCATCGCCGTCGGCACGCACGACACGGCATCCGCGGTCCTTGCGGCGCCGATCGATCCACGGAACGATCTGTACATCTCAAGCGGAACTTGGTCGCTCGTTGGTGCAGAGTTGTCGAAGCCGGTGCTCACCGAAGGTGCGCGCATGGCAAACATGACGAACGAATTGGGCGTGTTCGGAACGACGCGATTTCTGCGGAATGTTGCGGGACTTTGGTTGGTCCAACAGTTGCAAGCAGCGTTTGCGTCCGCGGGTCGTTCGTATTCTTGGGCGGACCTTTCCGCACTCGCCGCGACGGTTGAGCCGTTGCGCAGCGTGGTTGATCCAGATGATCCGTCACTCTTTGCGCCAGGTGACATGCCCGCGCACGTCGCAGCTCTCTGCCGCGCACGCGGCGAACCAGTGCCTGAAACCGACGCGCAATTCGTACGTTGTGCGCTCGATTCGATCGCGCTCGCGACCGCGCGTGCGGTGCGCATGGTTGCAGAGAACGCGGCAATGGCGCCGAAGCGCATCGTCATCGTTGGTGGCGGCGCGTCGAACACGCTTCTCAACCAACTCGTTGCGAATGCCACCGGGCTTCACGTTGCGACGGGGCCAACCGAAGCGACGGCCATCGGAAACGCACTCGCGCAGCACGCAGCACTCGACGGCATCCCGGATGCGCGCACGCTTCGTCAGATGGTGCGCGACGTGACAGATTCGCAGCAGTTTGATCCGGATTTTGCGCAATCGACGCGCATGCAGGACGCCGCGGCGCGCCTCGCGCTGTAAGTTCTCCGCTTCGTCTCACGCATCACATTGGTGGCCCACATGACCTCGCCTGCACATTCGACCGCACATTCGCAGCATCCGCAGAACTCGCAGAATCCAATGTTTGTCACGCGCACTTGGAACGATGCCGATGCAGCGAAACTCGACCCAGTTGGGCTCTTGGTGTATCGCTCGAATCGCTTGGGCGACGATCAGCGCGTGACCAACACCGGCGGCGGCAACACGTCGAGCAAGGTGGTTGAGAAGGATCCGCTGACGGGCAAAGCCGAGCGTGTCCTGTGGGTGAAGGGCTCGGGCGGCGATCTCCGCACAGCGGGTCGCGAGTTTTTCTCGTCGCTGTCGCTCGAGAAACTCGAAGAACTCAAGTCGGTGTACGCATCACGTACGCCGCGCGGCATCAAAACGCAAGCCGAAGATGACATGGTCGATCTCTATCGACACTGCACGTGGAACCTGAATCCGCGCGCGACGTCGATCGACACACCGTTGCACGCGTTCGTGCCGCGCGCGCATGTCGATCACACGCATCCGAACGCGCTGATTGCGATCGCCGCCTGCACGCGTGGCGAAGATGTGATGCGCGAGGTCTTCGGCGCACAACTTCGATGGTTGCCGTGGATGCGGCCTGGATTCGAACTCGGCCTCGCGCTCGAGAAACTCTGCAAGGATCACCCGGACGCGATCGGTGCGATCATGGGCCAGCACGGGCTCATCAACTGGGCCGATGATCCGCGCGAGTGCTACGACCTCACACTCTCGCTCATCTCGCGCGCGTCGGAGTATCTCGCTGCGCACGATCGTGGCGCGAACACGTTCGGTGGGCAGAAGATCGCGCCCGTCGGCGATGATGTGCGTCGCGCGCTGCTCGTGAAATTCCTGCCGTTTCTCCGTGGAAAGGTCTCGTCGCGCCGCCGCATGATTGGGACGGTACAGCACGACGAGGCGATGCTACGTTTCGTCTCAAGCCACGACGCCGCGCGATTGGCCGAACTCGGTACGTCTTGCCCAGACCACTTCCTCCGCACGAAGATCAAACCGCTCCTTGTCGACTTCGATCCGAACACCGGTTCGTTCGCCGAACTCTGCGAGAAGACGGAAGCGGGACTCGCGCAATACGTGAAGGATTACGCGGCCTACTACGACGCGTGCAAGCATGCGGACAGCCCCGCGATGCGCGCGCCGGAGCCGACGGTGATTCTCGTGCCCGGCGTCGGCATGATCGCGTGGGGTTCGTCGAAGTCTGAATCGCGCACGACCGCGGAGTTCTATCGCTGCGCGGTCGAAGTGATGAAGGGTGCCGAATCGATCGGTGGATATCGCGCGCTGCCGCGACAAGAGGCGTTCGACATCGAGTACTGGCGGCTTGAAGAAGCGAAGTTGCAGCGCATGCCGAAGCCAAAGCCGCTCGCCGGTCACGTCTCGGTGATTGTCGGTGCGGGCAGTGGAATCGGCCGTGCGGCCGCACCGTTCTTCACCGCCGACGATGCGTGTGTTGCGTGCGTTGATCTCGACGCGAAGGCCGCAGAAGGATGCGCGAAGGAACTCGAGAAGTCGGTCGGTACCGGCATCGGTGTTGCGGGGAGCGGCATCTCGGCGTGCGGACCCGCGATTGCACTTTCGTGCGACGCGACCGATCGCGCGGCGGTGCGCCGCATGCTCGACGACGTGACGCTCGCATACGGCGGCATCGATGAACTCGTCATCACGGCGGGATTGTTCCCAACGCCGGGCGCAGATGGTCGCACGAGCGATACGGATTTCATGCGTTCGATGCAGGTGAATGTGCTCGCGCCCGCGGTACTTGTTGAAGAAGCGGCCACGACGATGACCGCGCAGAAGTTTGCATGCAGCGCGGTTGTGACGACGAGTGTGAACGCTGTTGTCTCGAAGAAGGGTTCGAGCGCCTACGACGCGTCGAAGGCGGCGGCCAACCACCTCGTGCGGTCGCTCGCGGTGACGTTCGCGCCGTATGTGCGCGTCAATGCTGTCGCGCCTGCGACCGTGATTGAGGGAAGCACGATGTTCCCGCGTCCGCGCGTGATCGCAAGCCTGAAGAAGTACTCGATTCCGTTCGAGGAATCGATGACCGACGCGCAGCTCGTCGAGTGCCTTGGGCGTTTCTATGCGGATCGCACGCTTTTGAAGGTGACGATTTCGCCGCGAGATCAAGCGATGGCGCTTCGCTTCATGGCGGGACCGGAGAGTTCGCGCACAACAGGTCAGGTGCTGCACGTCGACGGCGGGCTTGCCGACGCGTTTGTTCGTTGAACGGGCCGCGGACTGATCGACCGAATCTGCAGGAGATACCGATGCAACGAGTCTGCTTCACGCTGCGTGTCAAGGCCGATCGCCTCGCCGAGTATCGCGAGAGCCACAAGGCCGTCTGGCCCGAGATGCTCGCCGCGCTGTCGCGGCATGGGTGGACGAACTACTCGATCTTCCTGCGCGAGGATGGCCTCCTGATCGGGTATCTCGAGACGCCTGACTTCAAGAAGGCCGTCGCGGGCATGCAGAGCGAGGAAGTGAACGCGCGCTGGCAGAAGTCGATGGTCGAGTACTTCGAGGAACTGCCTGGCGGCCGCGCGGATACGTCGATCGTGCCGCTCGAGCAGGTGTTCTATCTCGCGTGAGAAACGACCGGCGCTTCGCGCCGTCCCGCGAGGATTGTGACGCGAGGCGACCACGACCCTTCCGTCGCTCGGCGACGTCAGGGCTCGTGGCACCCGGCGGGCTTTGCCCGCCGGTACTCGTTCGACGTCATCTTCCAGTCGACGAAGTCGACTCGTGTGTCCTTCGGTTCGACGAAGTCGACCCGTGTGTCCTTCCGGTCGGCTCTGCCGACCGGGTGGCACGAGCCTCGGGGGGGGGGGGGGGGCGGGCGGGGGGGGGGGGCGCGGGGGACCAGCGGGGGGGACGCGCCCGGCGCCCCCCGCGCCCCCGCGCGCCGCGGGGGGGGGGGCGCGGGGGCCGGGGGGGCGGCGCGCCGCGGGGGGG
>JBEIJG010000199.1:0-6133 GCA_040380385.1 Phycisphaeraceae bacterium
CAGCAAAAAGTTGACCATGACATCGAGGTTGAGCTCGATCCCTCGCGCGCTGAAATCGCCGGCACGCAGCGCATCGTCTACCACAACAATTCGCCCGACGAACTTCGCTACCTCTGGGTGCAACTCGATCAAAATCGATTCCGCCGCGATTCGCTTGGCGAGCGCGCGGAGCCTGCGCCTGATCTCTCGTCGCCGCAAGACGTGCGGTTCCTCCGAAACCTCGTTGAACAAGCGGAGTGGGAGGGCGGCTATCGCGATGTCGTCGTGCAGGATGCGCAAGGCGCGATGCTGCCAACGACCATCGTCGACACGATGATGCGCATTGATTTGCCAGAGCCACTCGCGCCGGGAGCGTCGTTCCGATTTCAAATGTCGTGGCGATTTGCCGTCGTTAAGAACACGGTGACGCGCGCGCGATCGAATTACGAATTGCTTGGCGAAGGCGATCTGGAACGAAAGGACGCAGATCTCGCGCCGCTCTACGTCGTTGCGCAGTTCTTCCCGCGACTTGCGCCTTACGACGACGTGCGTGGTTGGCAGCACAAACAGTTCCTTGGCCAAGGCGAGTTTGCGCTGGAATTCGGCGATTACACGCTCGCGGTCACCGTGCCTGATACGTGGACCGTCGGTGCATCGGGTGTCCTGCAGAATCCGCAGGATGTGCTGACGGACGTGCAGCGCGAGCGTCTCGCAGAAGCAGCTCGTGACGAGAAGCCCCGTTTCATCACGACGCCCGAGGAAGCCGCGGAACGTCGCGTTGCAAAGCCGCAAGGAAAGCGTACGTGGCGATTTACTGCGGACAACGTGCGCGATGTTGCGTTCGGCGCGAGCGCGTCGTTCATTTGGGACGCGGCGAAGGCACCTGTTCCAGGTTCTGAAAGAGAAGGAAGAGATCGCGCTGCCATCGCGATGAGTTTCTACCCGCAGGAAGCAGAGCCGCTCTGGAGCCGCTACTCGACGCACGCGGTCGCGCACACGATCGATTCCTACTCACGTCACGCGTGTCCGTATCCCTATCCGGTCGCGATCAGCGTGAACGGCCCCGTAGGCGGCATGGAGTACCCAATGATCTCTTTCAACGGTCCGCGACCGGAGAAAGATGGCACCTATTCCGCCGGAACAAAGTGGGGACTCGTTGGCGTGGTCATTCACGAGGTCGGGCACAACTGGTTCCCGATGATCATCAATTCCGATGAGCGTCAATGGACGTGGATGGATGAAGGCCTCAACACGTTCTGTCAGTTCATGGCGGAACAAGAGTGGGAACACAAGTATCCGAGCGGCCGCGGTGATCCTGAGAAAATCGTCGGTTACATGACCGACTCGGCTCAAGAGCCGATCATGACCAATTCTGAAAGCGTGCGAAAGCTCGGGCCAAACGCGTATGCGAAGCCTGCAACCGCGCTGAACGTCTTACGCGAAACCGTGCTCGGCCGTGAGCTCTTCGACTTCGCTTTCCGTGAGTATTGCCGTCGATGGGCGTTCAAGCGGCCGGAGCCGGCCGACTTTTTCCGCACGATGGAAGATGCCTCGGGCGTTGATCTCGACTGGTTCTGGCGCGGTTGGTTCTACACAACCCGTCCGGTCGACGTGAGCATTGAGAAACTGACCCGATACACGCTCGACTCACGTGACCCCGATGTGGTGAAGCCAGAGAAGAAGTCAGAGCGCGATTCGCGTCCGAAGACGCTCAGCACAGCACGCAACGAAGAACTTGACGTGCGCGCCGATCGATTCCCGGAGTTGCTTGATTTCTATTCGACGTTCGATGAACTCGACGTGACGCCCGAAGATCGGCGCCGATTCAAAGGCTTCGTGGAGCGCCTCGGCGCACGCGACTCGGAACTCTTGAAGACTCCACTGCACTTCACCGTCGCGCGATTCACAAATGAAGGCGGCATTCCGACGCCACTTCCGCTTCGTCTGACCTTCGCGGATGGCTCGTTCGAAGAGACGACGATTCCCGCCGAAATCTGGCGTTACGCCGGCGGTCGCGACGCGTCGAAACTCTTCGTCACGGCGAAGGAAATCGTGCGAGTCGAACTCGATCGACGACGCGAAACCGCCGATCGCGATCCGAGCGACAACGCGTATCCACAAGAAATCGAGCGTAGCTCGTTTGCGATCGAGCCGCGCGATCGTGGTTCCAATCCGATGCGTGAAGCCCGCGAGAGCGAACTCCGCGAGAAGTCGTTGGCGGGCGCACGCGCGTTGGGCACACGCGTGGCTGACGCGGTGAAAGCCGGAAAGAGCGCGGGAAGTGTGACGATTGACGCGGCCGAACGCGACGGATGGGATCGTGCGTTTGTGGTGCTCGATGGCGCAGGAGAGGCGGACGGCGGCATCGCGCAGATCGTGTCCGCTGGTGCCGATGGCGTTGTTGGAACGGAAGACGACATCACCTTCATCGTGTCGTCCGACGGATCGGTCAGGGAACGTGCGCGCCGACAGCGGGGCTCGCGGTGAAACAACGAGAGGACGAACAACAGGGGGCGATGGATGTCTCGGGTGATTGAGTTGATCGGCGCACGCATCGGACTCGGCGGTCGTTGCATCGACACGCGCGATGGCCCGATTGCCATGCGGAGCGCTGGGCTGAGCGCACGGCTTGCAGCGGGACGTGTCGATCGAGAGCCCGTGCGTGACCTCGGCGACATCGTCGCGCGTGATGTGGTTCGTGTTCTGGGGCGTGATCCGGGCGTGGCGCTTTTCGAAGAGGCGCGGCGTTACTCGCTCGAGTTGCGCGATGCGGTGGAAGCGGTGCTCGCTCGTGGTGCACTACCGTGCGTCATTGGTGGCGATCATTCGCTCGGTGCAGCAACGCAAGCAGCTGTGGGTCGCCATGCTCGTCGCGTGGGCGCGGATGTTCCTGGCATCATTTGGATCGATGCCCACACCGACGCAAACACGATGGAAACCACGCCGTCAGGAAACCTGCACGGCATGATGCTCGCCGCGGTGCATGGGCTCCATGTACCTGTGTTCAGCGATGTGGTGGAGGGCGGACTGCGCGACCCGCGCCGGACGGTCTACGTCGGCGCGCGCGATATCGACGACGGTGAACGAGAAATCGTCGAGCGCTGGGGCTGCCGGATTTTCACACCCGAAGAGATCGCGCGCATCGGGCCCGAACGCGCGATCGACGAGGCGATGGCGATCGCGGGCGGCACGAGTGGACGATGCAGTGTGAGTTTCGATCTCGACAGCCTCGATCCGTCGATTGCGCCGGGTGTTGATTGCCACGTTCCGGGCGGGCTCGATTGGCGCACCGCGGAAGTGATCCTCGCACGGATTGGTGCGTCAAACGCGGCGGTCGCCGTCGAAGTCGTCGAAGTGAATCCGTCGGCGGATCCCTCCGGAAAGACCGCGCGACTCGCCGTCGAAGCTGCGGCGCTTCTCTGTGGTGTGTGAGTAAGGCGTGGGATGAACGCGTTCACGTGACTTACGCAAACTGCGCCGGCGCGGTGAAGCGCATCGCTGCACCCGTGATAGGGTGCGTCAACGAAAGCATGCACGCGTGCAGACAGAGCCGCGTTCGCGCGGTTCGCGCCACGCCTTCTGCGTAGAGATCATCGCCAAGAATCGGATGCCCAATCGCGAGCATGTGGACGCGCAACTGATGACTTCGACCGGTGCGCGGAAGGAGTCGAATCCGCGTCCACGCAAAGCCGTCGGCGTCACGCCCGCGTTCCAACACTTCGTAGGCCGTGAAACTCGGCTTCCCTTCTTCGTGGTGCACGATCTGTCGCGCGCTTCCGAGCGCTTCCTTTCGAAGCGGAAGGTCCACCTCACCGCGCTCACGCGCGACATGCCCGGCGACAAGCGCTTCATACTCCTTCTCCACCTCGCGGGCCTCGAACGCCATCGACAACGTACGGTGCGACACTGCGTCACGCGCAAGCACAATGACGCCCGAGGTGTCGCGATCGAGCCGATGCACAATGCGGGCGCCGGGATAGTCAACTTGCAGCCGAGCCACGAGACAATCAGCCTTTTCTGGCCCAATTCCCGGGACAGAGAGCAGTCCCGAAGCCTTGTCGCAGGCGACGATTGCCGAGTCGGCGAAGAGGATGGAATAGCCAAGGAATGTCACGGGAAGGGCTACACTAACCGCCCCCATGACGATCCGTACTATGACGATCCGTACCAAGTTGATCCGTACCAAGTTGATCAGTACCAAGTTGATCAGTACCAAGTTGATCAGTACCACGACGATCCGTACCAACGTTGTGTTCATGTCGGCCCTCGCTGCTTCTGCCGCGCTTGCCGCGTGTTCGCTCAAGGCGCCCGCAACGAGCGAGCCGCAGCCATCGGCGACCTCCGCGTCCAGCTCGACTGGCTCTGCCGAGCCGGGTGTCACAGGCGCGCGCCAACTGACCTTCCCCGATCGGTTCATCAAAGCCGGAGAGGCGTATTTCTCGCCCGACGCGAAGCAAATCGTCTTCCAAGCGATCGAAGTTCCTGAAGGCGAAGAGAGCCCCGCGGACTTCTACGCGATGTTCGTGTGCGACGTCGTGCGCGACGCGAGCGGCGAGATCACAGGCGTCACCAACATTCGTCGCGTGTCGCCGAAGGGAAGCGCGAACACGTGCGGTTGGTTCCATCCAACCGACCCCAATCGTTTGCTCTTTGCCTCGACGGTTGGCGCACCCACCGCGGAGAACACGCCGGGCTATCAACGCGGCACTTCGCGTTATCGCTGGGCGTTTCCGCAGGAGACGCGCATCGTCGAGGTCGATCTCCGCCAAGCCGATGGCTCGGCCGCATCGCTCAAGCCCCTCGAAGGTGACGGCAAGGCGTACGTCGCCGAAGGAAGTTGGTCGCCGGACGGCCGGCATCTTCTCTTCTGTTCGCTTGAGTCAGGCGACGGCGACCTCTACGTGCACGACCTGAAGACAGGAAAGCGCACCGCGATTGTGACGGCGCCCGGTTACGACGGCGGCCCGTTCTTCTCGCCGGACGCGAAGAAGATCTGCTACCGGTCCGATCGCAATCGCGACAATCTGTTGCAGGTGTTCGTGGCGGATCTCGTCTACGGACCCGATGGCGCGATCACGGGCGTGACGAACGAGACGCAACTCACGTCGAACGAGCACGTGAACTGGTGCCCATTCTTCCGCCCAGATGGCAAGACGCTTGTCTACGCGACGAGTGAAATTGGCCACCGAAACTACGAGATCTTCGAAATCGTGCTGCCGACCCGCGCGGGTGAAGAGCCCGTCCGTCGACGCGTGACGGAATCGGAAGGCGCCGACGTGTTGCCCGTGTTCTCGCCCGATGGCACGCGGCTCTTGTGGACGGGACAACGTCACGAGGGGAAGTCGAGCCAGCTCTACGTTGGCAAGTACCGCGACCAAGATGCGTCTGCTGCGAGCTCGTCGAAGTGAACTTGAAGTGAGTTCGAAGTCGTTTCGCTGCCGGCGTCCACGCCTCCCTCAGTCACAGGAACGCCCGTCACTCCCATGCTTTCGCCGATCTCCGAGCGCCGCTATCTGATCCCGTTTCGGTCGCAGTTGCTGCCGTCGATCTTCACCGACACGCTCGTGATCGGCTCGGGTGTGGCGGGCTTACGTGCTGCGCTCGCGGCGGCGGAACATGGCGAAGTGATTCTCGTCGCGAAGGATGACCTCGAGAAGACGAATACCGCTTGGGCGCAGGGCGGGATCGCCGCCGTGCTCTCGGTCGACGATTGCGCGGAAGATCACGTCGCCGACACATGCGTCGCTGGCGCAGGACTCTGCGAACTCGAAACTGTGCGCGCGTTGGTCGCCGAGGGGCCGCGCGAAGTGGAGCGGTTGATCGAGCTCGGTATGCGCTTCGACCGCGATGCAACGGGGGCGCTCGATCTCACGCTTGAAGGCGGACACGGACGTCGACGCATCGTGCACACCGATGGTGACGCAACGGGGCGCGAACTCTCGCGCACGCTCCTCGCCGCGTGTCGCTCCGACCCGCGCATACGGCTCTTCGACAAGTGTTTCGCGCTTGATCTCGTGACCGGCGGCACCGCAGGATTTGGCGAAGATCGCGTGCTTGGCGCGATCACGCATCATCCGAAGTACGGCCTGCAACTCATCTGGGCGCGCGCGACGATTCTCGCCTCGGGTGGCATGGGGCAACTTTGGCGCGAGAC
>JBEIJG010000200.1:0-6120 GCA_040380385.1 Phycisphaeraceae bacterium
GCTGTGCGCTTGAGAAAGAACCGAGAGCACTGTTCGGCGAACGAGTCGAACCGATGTGCGTTGCGCCGATCGCATCCATTCCAGTATGCGTGAGAGTGTCCAACGGCGACCACGCGCTGAAGGCACTCCCGTCATCGCGCGATGCGCCATCACGCATCGCGAACCCAAGATCACTGCACGGGTTGATTCCAAACCGAAGATCGCCACCAATCGCCGCGATCACAATCGCTGCGTCCGCAGTCGTGATGGCTCCATCGCCATTGATGTCGGAACGCACCTGATACGGATCGAACGGATCGATGTCGCTCGTACCGAGCAGCGTTGCAATCGCGCCCGCATCGTTCACTGTCACACGACCATCGCCCGTGACATCACCCGCGAGGGCAATCAGGTCGAGACTTGAAGACGCAGCGTCGAGGACATTTCCTGCGAGGTCCTTCACCCCGACGAGGCGGATGCAATAGCGGAGCCCACTCGGAAGCGGCGTCGGGAAGTCCAAAGTCGCGGAGAGTGCGCCAATTCCGAGCGTCGCTACACGATCCTCGGCATCGACCCCTACCTCGTTCCCGTTCGCGTCATACGCGCTCACCACGATGCTGACCGCACCAAAGGTCGCCGGATCGATGGCTTCGTTGAACGTCACGACGAGCTTCGACACGCCGTCCGCGCGGCACTCCGTTGCGAAACCTGTCGATACGAGGTCGATCGCGTAATTGTCGGTTTCCTGCGTCGTACCGCCATGGCTCTTCACAGAGCGCCATGAGAGCGCGGACGGCGACAAGACATCCGTATCGAACACCGCTTGATACACACCGTCACCGCCGCGATCAAAGATATGGAGATGCCGACGCGCTTCTGGCACGGCGGTGTCGCGCGAGATGTACGAAGTTTGCCACGCGTTGTCTTCGAGTCGGAGGACCTTTCCATCACTGCGCACAACCGACAGCAGCGGTCGCGACGCGAGGAAAGGATCGTCGACGCGTATGTAGCGCCAGCCGAGGACTGGAACGGCCGTGATTGTCGCCACCGAGTCTTCAACGACAACCGATGCCGCCGTCGTTGAGAGTACAGGCTCGCTCGCTCCCGAAGAGAGGAACACCACATCGGGCAGCGCGTCGGGCGAGAGCACGAGGTTGCCGAGGAAGTCGGGCCGGTTGTCGTCGAACGGGTCGTCCGCGCGCACAACGTGCACGAGCGAACGTACGTTGGCTTCGTCGATCACGGAGAACTCTGGATCGTCGAGACCGTTGAGGTTCGAAACCGTCGCGTCGTAGCGCGTGAACTCTCCCTGCAGAGTCGACACCATGAGCCAGCGCGCGACCGACACACCCGCCGGCGCGATATCACCCAAATCAACAGTGAGGCTGGGCGAAATGGCGAACTCGTTGACTTGCGCGCCGATCAACTGGAAGTCGATCAGAAGGTCGTCCTCATTCGACACGATCTCGGGCTGTGCACTTTCGATACGGACTTCGCGCGCGGTTCCGCCACCGACATTCTTTGCCCAAAGACCGAGGCTGAACGGAACGCTCGGTTCGACCTCGGGCGTAAACGGATCATCTGCGCGCACCTGCGTCTCGAGGAAGTACTCCAACGTCAGGCTCGGATTCGGTACGACAGTGATGTTGGTCGGTTGCAGCGGAATGACGATGAGTTCGCCCGCGAGTCGGTAACTCAACGTGCCGCGCACGAAGTACTGGATGGGTGCATTGGTCGCTGCAAGGTCGCCTGGAACAATCGTCCATGTGGCGCTTCCCGACTCACCTCCCTGCAGAACGCCGGTGCCCGAGACATTTCCAAAACCCGTCACCGCCGGACCAAGCAGCGCGAACTTCGCCATGGCACTCGTGCCCACGACGTCCTCGATCTCAAGATCGACGTCGATTCCTTCGATGGGCGCTTCGCCCTCGTTCTCAAGGACGAGCGTCGCGGCGAACGCATCGCGGGCGAGCGTCAGTTGTTGATCCAACTGAATCACGATGCGCACGCAGGTGCCTTGACCGGGCTCCGATGCTGCCTCGGCGCCAAGCAAGCCGTTCGAGATGAGCAAGTTCGGATTGGCGAGGCCGAGCGCGTCGAGTTCCTCAAATGCCGCGTTCGCTGCGCTGAAGTACGCCTGACACTTGTCTTGCTCGATGAAGTCGAGTGAATAGCCCTCCGGCACATCCGACGCGTTGAGCCAACCAAGTTCGGCGTATGCCAAGGTTCGATTCCAGCGCTCGACAACTCGTGCCGCCATCCCTGCGTCCCAACTGGCAGGGCGAACCGTCGCTTCCAGCGCGATTGCCTCCGTCGCAGAGATCCGAGCGCCCTCGACTCCGTTGTCGTCGATCGCCTCGGCAAGTGCATCAAAGAAGCCGTTCGTGAGCGGAATTGTGTCGGCGGTCACTCCGATCATCGGATCGACGCTGCCAAGCCCATACAGCACAGGCCGATGGATTCGCCAATAGAGATCGAGTCCAAGGAGAATCTGCGCAGACCATGGATCATCCGCTTCGCCGAAGTCGATTTCCCAATCGAAGTCGACATCTCCACCGAATGCGAACTCCGATCCTGGTGGAGGAGTTCCGCAAAGACTCGGATTCGGTGGCGGAACATCGGGGTCGCAGGAACAGCTATGCCCGATTTCCCAAAGGTCGCAGACATCTCCGACCCACGGAAAATCTCCGCACTCTTTGATCGCGTTTCCGAAGCCTTGAGCTGCAGACTGATTGCCGGCACTCTCGGAGAATCCTCGCAGGCAGAGGTAACCGTTCTGATAGAGGACTGGTGCCAAGGGGAAGAAAACTGCAAGCGCTTCGGCCACATTTTCGCCGGACTTGTCGGCGAGCATGTCGGTGATCGTGTTCACGCACCTGTTGAGGCAGCTGTCGCATTGCTCCGTTGTCGTCGAGGAGGGCGGATAGGCCACACCCCCGTCGCCACCGCCACCTGCGTTTCCGGTCCACACCGCGGGGCCGTCACAGTCTTCGGAGACGCGTGCGCCCAAGAAGATCCCGAAGGGGCGAGTGATCCCGCCGCATTCGATGTTCCATATCGCGCTGAATGTGGGTGCAACACAACATGCACTGGCGTTGCATTCGAGGAATCCGCCGCCGCCGCCACTACCGCCACCTCCGCTACCGCCACCTCCGCTACCGCCACCTCCGCTACCACCACCGCCGCTTCCGCCACCGCCACTTCCACCACCGCCACTTCCACCACCGCCGCTGCCACCACCGCCGCTGCCACCACCGCCGCTACCACCACCGCCGCTACCACCACCGCCGCTTCCGCCACCGCCGCTACCACCACCGCCGCTGCCACCACCGCCGCCACCGCCGCTGCCACCACCGCCGCTACCACTACCGCCGCTCGGCAGCTCGAAGAATGAGCGGAAATCAACATCGAAGAGAATGCCTTCGTCGCCACCGCGATCCACGCCGCTCCCGAGAACAACACTCACGACATCGCCCGCATTGAGCGTCATGATCACCATCGACGCGAGATCACACGTGTTGTCTGCGCAAACAAGCGTGTTGCCTTCTTCCGGACAGCCGACGTAGACGGCGATCGCGGTGTCTTCGTCGGTCAGGTCGCAGGTCGACAGCACATAGGTGTCCGTCGCGGGCGCGATCGCGCGACGGAACACTGGGTTGTAGATCGTCAGTCCACTTGGGCAACCGACGCTCGGACTCACCGCGAAGGAACCGCTCGACGCACGCGTGTCGATGAAGTTGAGTCCGGTGACGAGGAAAGGATCATCGTTACAACCACCGCTCGATCCCTCCCCCGCAAGACCGCCTTCATTCGCATCACCCGATGCACCATCATCAAACGCGTTGCCTTCGGCAGGCTCGTCTGGGCGGATCACCATCAGGACGGGCACGATCGCGGTGCGACCTGGGAGAATGTCACCAATCTCGGTTGCCAGCGGAATGATGTCATATCGCTCCGCAGACTGCGCGACCATTTCAACATCGCGCGCCGTAATGAGTCCGTGGTTCGTGAAGCGCAATTCGCGGTACTCAACTTCTTGCCGCATCGTGGTGAAGTCGAGGTATGGCGGATCACAGGTGACAACGGCGCCATACATCGGAACGCTGGTATCGAAGACAAGATTGAGCGAGATTTGATAGCCGTCACCAAAGGAAGACGGGATCACCGACCATTCATACGACACGAACTGCCGCGGCATGAACGCAAGCACGGTGTTCGCACCGGGCGCAAGCAAGACCGTTTGACTGAACGATCCGTGCTGCGCTGCGGTCGCACTCACCTTGTAGAGACCTGCCTCAAGCTGGCGAAAGTCCGCGTTCCCCTGCGCATCGACTGCGCCGCCTGCGACCAATTCATTGTTCGAGACACGACGAACTTCGATCTGTGCCGCGGGATACCGCGCGGGAGAACCGTAGTAACTCAATTCACTGCGAGCTTCGACGCGAAGCGTGGCAGAGGCATCGCTCACCGCGTCGAATACGCCAGGCACCGAGACCTCAACTCCGCTGTAGGTCAAGTCGCGCACCGTCAGGAATGGAGTTGCCGAATAGGGGCCGAGCGGGAGATCAGCGGCGGGCGCAAGTTGGATCTCAACCGCACTCGCTCCACCCGCGGGGATCGACGGCAGCGTTGCCGGCGAGAGAAGTGAAAGCCACGGCGCACTCACGACGCTGATGGCAAGAGGCCCTGAAGGCGCGGCGCCATCGTTGCGGATGACAACCGAGTAGTAGGTCGCTTCACCAACAGGCATCGCGACGGCGACGGAACTGGGCGCGGCAGTGAGTTGTGGTGCCAACGGAACGACGACGACGGGGATCGCTGCTTCGATCGGCGCGAGTTGATCAGACGAAACGATGAACTGCGCAACTCCGCTCGACGAACCTGCCGCCGCCGTTGCGGTCCAGAGAATCGTGCGCACCTCACGCGGCCCGAGCACCGATCCGTTCGTCAACGGCGCATCAAGCGTGACGCCCGACGCTTCGCTCGATGGAATCAGCGAAAGCCCCGACATCGGAATCGGGCCGAGGTTGCGAAGCACAATGCTGCCACCGATGGTGCTGCCATCGGCGACACGGATCTCCGTACGGTCGACCTCTATCGTCGCGCCCCACACGATGATCTCTGCCTGCGCACTTGATTCGCTCAGCGACGAGGCGAGACCCGAGAGCGCTCCCGAGAAGCGATACACGCCCGCGACACTCGGTCGCTGCGCCATCTCCACTTCCGCGATGCCATCGGCGTTGGTGACTACCTCCATATCGCTCGCGATGCCATCGACCCAGGATCGCAGAGTGACCGCGACATTCGGCACAACCGAGCCGTTGAGGGGATCAGTCGTACGCACGACGAGCTGCATCAGCGATCCGTATTGCGCACTGCTCGACACCGCTTCGACGGCAACGCGTACATCTTCAATGAGGATCGGTATTCCTGAAACGGAGATGTTGTTCATCTCTCCATCCGGAGCCTGTTCACGAAGCGCATTCGAAACGTCGGCACGGCCGAAAATCCACGATGGGCCACTCGACGCCGAAGCAAATGCCTCGATTGCGACGGTGTACGACGCACCCGGCGCAAGCCCTGCGGGTCGCAGCGCGTCACCGATCTGCACGTCACCCAGCGAGTAGGTCGCGTTCGAGGAGATGGCTATGCCATCGAGCCACGCCGTATCGGTTGGTTGTGTGCCTGCATTGCGAACCGTGACTGACGCCGTGAACTTCTGTCGTGCTCGAACGCGTGCAGGAACAGTCACGGCATCCACCACGAGATCAGGTCGCGCGAGCGGTTCGATCACGGTTGGAATCGTGGCAACCGCGCCGTTGTTCGACTCATTTGATTCCCTGATGGCAGCACCGTCGTCTACTTCGACGGCAAACCAGTTCGCGCCTTCCGCGTCCTCGGGAACAGGAACGTCGATCGTGCGAACCACGCTTGCACCTGGGGCGAGCGCATCGACAACGGGCGCGACAGTGAGCAAAAGGTCACTTCCGAGCGCGTTATCGAACGAGATGTACGCGCCATCGCGCGAAACTCCCGAGGCGACCGCAGCGCCATCGTTGCGCACGACGAATTGCACCGGAATCGCCGACCCAGCAAGCGCGGTTGCGGGCGCCGTCACCGAAGTGATGACCAGATCTGGAC
>JBEIJG010000201.1:0-6118 GCA_040380385.1 Phycisphaeraceae bacterium
TCGCCAACGGCTTCGGCGTCCACTGCCGCTGGTTGCGGGTGAAGATCTGCACCGCGCCAAAGCGAAAGGCGACCGCTTCGTCGATCGCGGCACGCAGCGCGCCCGCCGTCGAGAGGTGCGAGCCAATCCAGTGCTTCTCGCAGGGTGAGGGCGCGGCCGCGTGCTGCGCGGTTGCCTTCGCGGCACTGGCACTGGTCGCGCGCGCCGTTGCCACTAGACCATCCTCGCGCCGGCCGCGCGTGCGGCGGCGACGATACGTTCGGCCGTGCGAACCGCAGCAAAGCCATCTTCCGCATTCACAAGCGGTCGACGATTGGTGCGCACCGCGTCGAGGAAATCGAGCAGTTGCAGTTTCAGCGGCTCGCCAGCTCCGACTGTGAGCGGCTCCATCGCGATCATCTCGAGGTAGTTGACGCCCGACAGATCTTCGCCTGCCTTGAGGCGGCGACGCACATCATCAAGTTGCGACGCATTCGCGGTCTTGCGCACGACCGTCCCCTTTTTCTCAACGAAGTCGGCCGACACATACGCGTCCTCGCTGATCAAGCGAATCTTGCGCTCGGTCTTGAGCGCGAGGCGGCTCGCTGTGACGTTCGCCGTGCAGCGGATGCCATCCTTGCCGGCCGGGAACACCAAGCGTGCATTGCAGACGTCTTCCGCCTCACCCACGACGCAGACCGCGTTCGCGTGAATCTCCTCAGGTTCAGAACCCATCAGCGCGAGCAGCACGTCGAGGTCGTGAATCATCATGTCGAGCACAACGCCGACATCGACCGAGCGGAATGTCATCGGGCTGACGCGGTCGATTTCGATGAAACGCGGGCGAATGGAACCGGCGGCGACGAGTTCGCGCACGGCAACCATCACGGGGTCGTAGCGGACGACGTGACCAACTTGAAGGAGCGCACCCGTGCGACGCGCGGTGTCGGCAATCGCACGCGCTTCGGCGACATCGGGCGCGAGCGGCTTCTCGACGAGACACGCCACACCTGCTTCGAGCAGCGGCTCGACAATCGCGCGATGCGTCACAGTCGGCGTCGCGACCGTCACCGCATCGACGCCGTGCGCGATCAACGCTTCCACCGACGTGAACGCTTGACCACCCCACTCTTCGGTGATCTTCGACGCGCGTTCTGCGTTGCCGTCGACCACTCCAACGAGATCGCACCCATCGGTTTGCGCGTAGAGCCGCGCGTGATGCCGGCCCATCTTGCCAACGCCGATCGTGGCGCAACGAAGCGTCTTCTGTGCAACAGTCATCGTCGTCCTCCCGTCACGGTGCGCGCTGCTGCCGCATGTGCGACAGCGTTCTTGAACATCTGTAGTCCGGGCGTCACACCACTTCGCTGCGCGGCCGAAAGGCGGGTCCAACGTGGATGCTGCGTCCAGTGCAGGTATCGCTCGGGGTGCGGCATCAGGCCGAACACGAGTCCCGTCGCATCGCAGATACCTGCGATCCGGTTGATGGAGCCGTTGAAGTGGTCGCTCGCGCCGTAACGCACCGCGACTTGTCCGTTCGCTTCGAGCGCCGCGATTGTCTCTTCGTCGGCAACGAAGCGACCTTCGCCATGCGCACACGGCATCAACGCCGTGTCGGCATCCATCGAAAGTCCGCGCGTCCAGACGCAACGCGTGTTCGCGGGAATCTCCATCGAAGTCCAAACGTCGTTGAAGCGCGCGGTCGCATTCTGCGCGAGTGCGACTGTTGGCTCCGTCGGCACATCGCTCCACGCTTCTCCTGCCGCGGGCCCAGGCAAGAGCCCCGCCTGCACAGCGATTTGAAAGCCGTTGCACGGCGTGATCATCGGGACGCCGCGCGCGATGGCCGCGGCAAGCGCGGGATAAATCGATTCACGGATGAGCGCCGCCATGATGCGGCCAGCGGCGATGTCGTCGCCATAGCTAAATCCGCCGGGGAGGCCGATCAAGTCGAATTGATCGATGCGCGAGGGGTTGCGTGCGAGTCGCGCGAGGAGTTCGCTTTCGACGGTGCAACCCGCGAGTTCGAATGCTTCGCAGAGTTCGAGATCGCAGTTGATGCCGGGAGCGGTGATGACGAGTGCTTTCATGGATGATTCCTTCGCGCTTACCACGCGAGTCCTCCCGACCACGCTTGTCCGAGATCTGCAACTTTCGCGCTCGCGCCTGCGACCGTGAGTTCGCCGGACGCGTTGAACGAACCAACGACCGCATGCGGTACGTCGCCAAGCGCCTTCGACAACGCCGCGAGGTCTGCTGTGCGCACTTCGAGGAGATATCGCGCGCTGTCTTCGGCGAAGAGCCGCGCCACCAACGACAACTCACTCTCGGCGGGCATCGCATCGATGTCGAGCGAGAGTCCGAGCGCGCCGCTGAACGCCATCTCGGCCGCCGCCACGAGGAAGCCGCCTTCCGAGCAATCGTGCGCAGACGCCACGAGCCCCGCCGCGATTGCACGCGCGACTGCCGCCGCGTGCTTCGGACCATCCGCGAGATGCAGCATCGGAATCTTCGCGTTCGTCATGCCAGCGAGCATCGCGAAGTGTGAGCCGCCGAGGCGATTCGTCGTCTTCCCCACAAGTACAAGGGCGTTGCCCGCAGCCTTCGCATCCATCGAAATCGCGCGCGTATCTTCCGCAACCGGCGCGAAACCTGAAATCAAGAGCGTCGGCGGAATCTGAATCGTGCGGCCATCTTCGGTCACGAACTGGTTGTTGAGTGAGTCTTTGCCAGAGATGAACGGCGTGCGATACGCCTTCGCTGCGTCGTAGCAACCTTCGCACGCGCGAACGAGCGCGCCCATGTTGCGCGGATCCTTGCAGCTTGGCCAACAGAAGTTGTCGAGGATCGCGATGCGGGTTGGATCTGCGCCCACACACACGAGGTTGCGCACGCATTCATCGATCGCCGCAATGGCCATCGCATACGGATCGCTGCCAAGGCCAGTCGCGAGACCGTTGCCG
Source organism: Phycisphaeraceae bacterium (assembly GCA_040380385.1). GTDB lineage: Bacteria > Planctomycetota > Phycisphaerae > Phycisphaerales > SM1A02 > QWPT01. The sequence continues at coordinate 2,943 of JBEIJG010000201.1, forward strand.
ATCGCAAGCGCGCGCGTCGAATTCTTCTTCGGTCGAATCACCGCAGCGTCACCAGGCCCACCGCAGGTTGAACCAGGCCCACCGCCCGATGTACCCACAGGTACGCCCACAAGCGGCTTCAACACACTCGAGCCTTGCACCTCGTGGTCGTACTGTCGAATGATCCACGACTTACTCGCGATGTTCGGATGCGCAAGCAACATCTCAAGCGCCTTCATCGCATCGGCGCCAGTAGCGACTTCACGCGTGATGCGCGGTGCACGCTTCGGTGCGCGCTGTTGCGCGGCCCACGACGCATCCCACACCGCTTCGCGGACAGGCATCGGAATCGCGCCGTGCAAGAACTCGCAGGAAAGTCGGCCAACTTCTGTGCCCTTCCACAAGAGCGTGATGTCGCCGTCATCAGAACCAAACGTGCCGAGGTCGCACCACTCCACGCCGTGGTCGGTGCAAATCGCCGCGAGTTCCGCGAGATTCTCGCGCGGCACTGCAAGCACGAGGCGCTCTTGCGCTTCGCTGATCCACACTTCGGTTGGCGTCAAGCCGTCGTACTTTGTCGGGGCGCGTTCGAGATGCACCGTCGCGCCGATTTCGCTCGCCATCTCGCCGACCGCGCTTGAAAATCCCCCCGCGCCGCAATCGGTGAGGCCGTGGTAAAGCGGGCCGCCCGCGCGATCGCGCATCGCAAGAATCGCGTCGAGCACTTTCTTTTCGGTGATCGCGTTGCCGATTTGCACAGCATGACTGAATTCGTCCGCGTGCTTGTCGGTGAGTTCAGCGCTTGAGAACGTCGCGCCGTGAATGCCATCGCGACCGGTGCGGCCGCCGACTGCGACGATCGCGTCACCCTTGCGCGTCGCGCCCTTCACGCAACTGCGCGGCATGAGACCAATGCAGCCACAGTAGACGAGCGGGTTGCCGACGTAGTTGTCGTCGAAGTACACCGCGCCATTGAGCGTGGGAATACCCATGCGATTGCCGTAATCACGCACACCTGCAACGACCTGCGTGAGAATGCGCTTCGGTTCGAGGCAACCTTGCGGCACTTCGGCGACGTCGGGATAGGCAACGCAGAAGACATCGGTCGCAGCGATCGGCTTCGCACCGAGACCTGTACCAATCACATCGCGAATGCAGCCACCGATCCCCGTTGCAGCACCTCCGTATGGCTCGATCGCACTCGGGCGATTGTGCGTTTCACACTTGAAGCAGACCGCGTGCTCGTCGTCAAACGCGACAACGCCTGAGTTGTCGACAAAGACGGACAAGCACCAATCGATGCCGTCCTTCATGAGTTCGTGCGTGCTCGCGGCGACCGTCGACTTCAAGAGATTCTTGACGAGAACCGTGCCTTCCGCGCCCAATTCGTGATTCGGTCGCGACTTCGCATCGGCGGCGAGCGACCACTGACCTTCAAACGCTGGATCCGACGCGAGTTCGCGATAGCGCACCGTCGACTTCAACGTCTTGTGGACGCAGTGCTCGCTCCACGTCTGCGCAAGCGTTTCGAGTTCGATCTCGCGCGGCTCACGGCCGACGCGGCGATACTCGGCTTGAATCGCTTTCATCTCATCGAGCGAGAGGAAGAGGTGTCCTTCGCGCGAAAGTTTCTCAAGCCCTGCATCGTCAAGCTTCGTGATCGCGACCGAGCGGATCGCGAGTTCGTAAGGCTTTCCTTCAGGAAACGCGTTCGGAAAGTAAGGTTCGGTGTGAATCGCGTGAATGACGTGGTTTGCGAGCAGTCGCTCGCCAACCGTCCGCGCGACGACGGCATCGACACCTTGCAAGTCGTAGCGGTCACCCGTGCGGACCTCCACGTGCTTGCCGACCAACGCATGAATCGCCAGTTGCACGCTCTCCGCTGCCGGATCGGTGACACCCGCGAGCGGATGGACTTCGACCACCGCGGTTCCTGGCGCGACGGTTGGGCGCGAACTCCGCGTCGACGCGCTGGTTCCCCCGCTGCTTCCACCGCCGCTTCCACCGCTACTCGCGTGAATCTCCGCGCTCTGCGTCACGCAGTCGGCGAGGAGTTCGTTCGCGATTCGATCTACTTCGCTCGCCGTGAGATCGCCTTGGATCAGGTAGACAGCCGTGTGTTCGACCTTCTTCGGCGCGCGTGCGAGGCCGAGGCCTTCGATCGCGCGCTGGACGGAAGCACCGCGCGGATCGGAGTGACCACGACGAGGACGAACCTCGACGCGATAGATGGCGGTCGAGAGGGCGGAGGTACGGGGCGAAAGATCAGCGGCGGTCGGCATAGTCTCGTTCCTGCGGCACGCGGCCGCAGGACGGCACGCGCGCCTTGGGGGGAACGCAGAGTGTAGGAAAACGGCCCGCGACGGGAATCGTCACGGGCCGTTGATTTCTTTGGATTCGCGCGACTTTCAGGCGGGTGCGCGCGGGACGCGGAGCACGCACAACCTCACGCGCGGCCGATGGTGTTTCAGAACGCCATCTGCAACATTGTGCGGAAGACGAACTCGCTCTCTTCGGCGGACGCGCGCCAACCGTTCTCGCCGTTCCACCAGATGCCGTCGACTGCGTTGAACGCGATACCTGCGTCGAAGGCCCACTTGAGATCCTCGCCGTCGAGATACCAGTTGGCACCCGCGGTCAGGATCGAAAGGTTGTTGTCGTTCCAAAGGCTTGCGGTACCCGCGGGCGACGTGATGTCATCGATGCCATCGATCGACGCCTGACCAAACTCGAAGCGCCCGAACACTTCCCACTTCGGCAGGAAGTAGTACGAACCCTGGACGACAACGCCCCACATATCGCTGTTTCCGATATCGAAGAAGCTCGGCACGCCGAAGCCGTTGCCACCCTCAACAAACGCCGCGCTCGAGTCCATATACGAGTAGGTAAAGCTCGCGAAGAGCGAAGCGCCGCCGTACATCATGCTGATGTCGGCCGTACCGATGAGCCATGTGTTCGGATCGGTGTTCGACGAGTCGGTGCCGAAGTTCGGGTCTCCCTGCTGGAAGTTGCCGGCGACACCGACCATGATCGCCGTCTCATCGCCCGGCGGACTCGTCATCGAGTTGAACTGCTGCCACTGGCCCGAGAGTTTCCACTCGACACGCGCGGTCACAGCCCAGTCGACTGTGTCGTCATCCCACGCGCTGTTGATTGGATCGCTGCCGGCACCTTTGAGAATGCCGTAGACGTTGTCA
>JBEIJG010000202.1:0-6104 GCA_040380385.1 Phycisphaeraceae bacterium
CCACGAACGTGCAGAAGCGCTGGCGACATCGCTTTCTGGCAAGAACGTGATTCTGCCCGACGGCCGTGCGCACGAAACGAAAGTGGTCGCAGGCCGCGCCGACGCGCTCGCCTGTGGCTGCTTCCATGCATTTGTCAACTGCACGCCTGTTGGCATGGAGGGCGGCCCTGACCCAAGCGGCTCGCCGCTGCCCGACGATGTCCACCTCGATGACTCGGTCGTCGTCATGGACACGGTCTACACGCCGCGCGACACACCGCTGGTGCGCGAAGCGCGCGCCCGTGGCGCGGTTGTCGTCGATGGCGAAGCCATGTTCCTTCGACAAGCGGAATTACAGTCGGAACTCTTTCGTTCGCGTTGGTGAATGCGTGCGGTACGATCCGCGCCCTCGGCGGAGCGAAACCTTGCGGCAAATCTACGGCGCGCGTCATGTCTGATTCCAACCAAGCCATCCTGACCGCGCGCGCCTTCCTGCGCGCCCACCTCTCGGGAACGATCGCATTCGACGGCGAATTCGTACCGATCAAAGTCGTGGTCGCTCCTGATGGAGCGCTCGTCGCGCCGGTCATGGTTGCGATGCTGCGAACCTTCGACAACGCGCTCTTCGTCCCTGATGAAGGCGACGACGCGATGCACCTTCAAATCACACTCGAAGAAATCCATGACCGCGACGAACACGCCGCGCTTTGTGACCGTTGGCGTATCTATCACGGCGAGCCGGAAGATGTGCGCTGGGCGCGCATCACGATCGATGCCGCGCGCTTTCGCGGGTTCATGTTTGATGGCCAAGCATTGATGGAGCCGAACGCGCTCGCGGACGTGGAAGCCAAGATCTGCCGCGAAGTGAACAGTTCGATGGGTGATCTTTTGAAAGCCGCTGCCGCCGCAGTTGCCGGGCTTGAAATCGAATCGCCGCGACTTGTTGGTGTCGATCCGCTGGGTTTCGATGTCCGCGGCCGCTTTGATGTTGTTCGCCTCCCAGCCGACCCGCCCATCGCCGACGAAGAGGATGCGATCGCAGCGCTCGAAGAACTCGCAGATCCGGCAGCCGACGGTGAAGCCGAGCGCGATGCGGCAGAGCCAAATTGAAGCACGGCTCGACGCACGGCTTGAAGCAAGGCTTGAAGCAAGGCTTGAAGCAAGGCTTGAAGCAAGGTTCGAAGCAAGAACTGAGACGGGAATAGACCAGTGCACGAGAACTTCAACATTTCCGCCGACCTTGGACGCGCGATCGGGCGTGTCGTCGAGAACGGGCCGCACGAAACTTCGCCGGACGCGGAGGCCGCTCGAGTCGATCTCGCGCTTGCTGATCTGATCGAGAGCGACGCCGCTGATCTTGCGGATCGTGGCGAATATCCGACGCTTGAGCGCTACCTCACGTCGTGGAGTGCATGCGGCGTGACGCATGTGGAGGATGTACGAAGATTTCCCATCGCGCTTGAGGCTGCGATCCTCGCAGCGATCGGATCGGGACGCGGTAGCCCTTCGGATCTGGCGCGCGATGTGGCGTGCGATCCGACGTCTGATGTTGGGGGCGTACAGGACCGAGCCTTTGCGTTGGCTATCGCGTTTCCGAGCCTCCGCGACGAAATCCTCGCCGTCGCGCTCGCCCTTGGCATTTCGGAGGAGGCACCCGATCGCCTTAAGGTCGGCGACCTTGCCTTCGGACGCTGGCGCGTCACGTCGCTGCTGGGTGACGGGACGACCGCAACAACCGCGATCGCGCGCGACGAGCTTCTCTCGACCGCAGACAACGCGGTCGAGGTTGTTCTCAAGCGCTACGACGACCGCGAGGGCGAGGCGCGAGCGCATGCGCTGCGCGAACTCCGGGCGATGGTTGCGGCTCCGGCGAGAACCGCATCGCGGCCACTTGCGATGCATGCACCCCCAGGCGCTGCAGCGCACCTCGTCGTGCTCTATGAAGCTTCCCGCGAGATGGAAGGGCCAGACGACGTCGCCACCGCGGTCGATGTGCTCGCTCGGCTCCACGCGGCGGGCGTCGCCCACGGCGACCTGAAGCCAGACCATATTCGCGTCCGTCCCGATGGCAGCGTGTTCTTCATCGACTTCGGCTGTTCCACATCGGCCTCGGACGAAGCCATCCGGTCGGATCTCGCGCGACTCGCGGAGACTGCGTCGCCGCACCTGCCGCATGTGGCCACGCTCTCGGCCCGCGCGGCACTCGCGCGCGGCCGCACAGGTGTCGCGCGACATGCACTGCACGCGTTCGCGCCCCGCGTGGTGAGGCGTCGTGCACGGAAAGCGCTCATCGCACTCGCGGTCATCGCCGTGACCCCGCTCGCAGGATTTGCGTTCGGCCGGTGGGTTGCCGCGCCTATTTGGCGGGAGGCTGGCGCGACCGAAGCCACGAAACTTGGCGATGAACTCGGTGTACTCGCAAAGACGGGAAGGCTCGTGGGTGCAACCGTGGGACCGCATGGTCGACTCGAGTCGATCACGCTGCATATCCACGAGTGGAACCAAGAGCCAAAGCCCGGCAGCACGCTTTGGACCATGCGCAAGCCCGAGTACTTTCGACTGCTGCCCAATGGCGGAGTCGACTGGAAGTTCGTGGACGAGGCGCCGTTGGTGCTGGAGGAGGCCGAGATCCGTCGCCGATGGCCATCCGTGCTACCCCGCCCTGAACACAAGTGACCGTGCAGAAGTGACCGTGCAGAAGTGACGGTGGAGAAATGACCGCCTTCCGCGAATCGTTCATCGCTTCGCGGGGATGACCATTTTTCCAATATTCCGGCATCGGACTGTCACTGTCGGGCCGCGGCGGTCATTCATGTGAACCATCCGGGCGCATCGCGCGCGTTCAGCTGGACCGGGCGCCGTCGATCGGCCACGGCGCCCGGGAGAGAAGCGCAAGGATTGGAACGTCGGTCATGAGCAACGACTGTGAAGGCGATGCATGCGCCCAGAGCACTTCCGTCGCTGGGGAACACTCGGCGCAGAGTCGATTGGCGAAGAGCCAGAATCAATGGTGGCCCCATCGGGGAAAAGCTTTTGGGGAAAGGCCTATGACGGAGGAGCCTTTGGGGGGGAAGCCTTTGGGGGGGAAGCCTTTAAGGGGGGAAGTCTTTGAGGGGAAAGTCCTTTGGGGGAAGGTAGAACCCGACGCACAGCCGACGCGCACCCGCACCACTGCGCGTCGGCTGTACGTCGCGGGTTTCTTCGGAGTCGTGTTCACGAGCGCCGCGCTCTTCGGTGCGAGGTATTCGCCTGCTGGATCGCCGCTCGGATCCGAATCTGCGCTTGCAGACGCCCCATTCACCGCGATGTCGCACGAGGGAGATGTCCGCTACAAGCTTGGTGACGTTGAGTTGAGCGTACATCCGAAGACCCTCGAGTTGATCGAGTGGTTCGACGCACATGGACTCTTCCGATCGGTGGGATTCGGCACCGATGGACAAGTCGATCGCGTCGTCTGTGAAGCCGTCCCGGCCGCGGGTGTGACGCTTCCCACTGCATCGTTTCGAACGGCCGGGATTCGGTTCAACGAGAGGGGCGAGATCATCGAGATCCTGCCAGCGTCGTCCAACGACGATCCGTGCGAACTCCGCATCCTCATAGCGGATCCAAACCCGCGCAACTGGATCTACACCTGCGTCGGTCCCTGCCCTACCCCGAGCGCATGCATCCTCGGTATCGATCTCCCGACGCTTGAGATCGCCTGCGCGTGCATTCCTTGAGTTGAGGCGCAAGTCGGCATGCCGGACGACATCCGCAGCCGGACTCGCGATCTCTTTGATGATCGCGAAATCTGCTTGCATTGGATCACCGTTGCAGGCACCATTCCATGACCTTGCCATCGGATCCGATGTTCAACGCCGAGCAATGCAACGCTTCCGAGTCTGAAGCGCTGCGAGCCGATATCGCGGACCGCATGATCGCGCAGCGTCGGATCCTGCTCCAGCGCATTCGTCGACGGCTCGATGCGCAGACACGCCCACAGTCCGAGCCAGACGACGTGTTCTCAACAACCTTGCGCCGCGTCGACGTGCTCGCGGCATCAGGCGACCTTGTCCCGCGCATCTCTGACGATCAACTGCTCGCCCTTGCATCGGCGATCGCATACAACGCGGTGCGGGAGCGGACCCGAAAGGTTGGACGCGAACAGGCGCGACTGCGAACCATCCGCGAGACGCTGCCCCACATGATCGGTATCGACCCGGCAGCCAACCCCGAAGACACACTGTTGCTCCTCGAGCAGCACGACGCCGACCGTACACAGGCCGAGCGACTCCTCGGGACGCTGTTGGCATCAGATATCGAGATTCTCGGCCTTCGCCTGCGTGGCGCCGACTGGTCAACCATCGCGGCCGAGCTGCGCACAACGCCGGGGGCCGCACATCGCCGCTATTTCCGCGCGCTGCGGAAACTGGCGTCCCTCGGAGGCGAGTCGGAATTGACCGACACCTTCGCATCCGGCTCCGACGACTTGCCTACGACGCACGTCACGCATGATTCGCCCGGTTCTCTCCCGTAGAATCGGGGCCGTCCGCCTCCGCGGGCTGAGCGAGGAACCTATGGCGATGACCGAAGGCGACAAAAAATATGCGGGCAGCCTCAACCACGCGATGATCGATGGCCCTGAGGGTCACGCCGCGCAGGAGTATGCGAATCACTTCGGCGAACCGGGCTACCCCGACATCACCAAGGTCTACATCTCGCAGCGATACGAGGGCTACACCGAGGAGAATCAAGAGACGTGGCGCATCCTGTATGACCGCCAGATGGAGTTCCTCGCGACGCACGCGTCGAATGTGTACTTGTCGGGCGCGCGCTCGATCAAACTCGTACGCGACTACATCCCGTATCTCGAAGGGCCGAAGAGCGTCAACACGTTCCTCGCGCCGCTTACCGGTTGGCAAAGCCGCGCTGTGCCAGGGTATCTGCCAGCGAAGGCGTTCTTTGCGTGCCTCGCGCGGCGCGAATTCCCGACGACTGTCGTGATTCGTCCGAAGGAGTCGATCGACTATTTGCCCGAGCCCGACATCTTCCACGACATCTTCGGGCACGTGCCGCTGCACGCCGACCCTGTCTTTGCCGACTTCTTGCAGACCTACGGCAAGGCCGCACTCCTCACCGATGATCCATATCACACCGAGCGCCTCGCGCGACTCTTCTGGTTCACCGTCGAATTCGGTCTGATTCGTGAGGACGGCCGCATCAAGTTGTACGGCTCTGGGCTCATTTCAAGCCCCGGCGAGTCGAAGCACTCGCTGACGAGCGACAAGGTCGATCGCCGCCCGTTCGACCTCGACCGCGTGTGCGACACGAGCTTCGAGATCGACCACTACCAGCCGATCCTCTACGTTCTTGAGAGCTTCGAGCAGCTGCGCGATGCGATGAACCGCTACGCGACACAGTTGATCGATGCCGCATCGAAGAAGACGCCGACGCACGCGTGAATTCTTCGGAGCGTCCAAGATAACTTTAGGACAATCCACGATTGCATCGTGGTTTATCCTAAACTTGGACTATGCTCTCTCCATGACTTCACTTGTTCCTCGCGTCATTGGACCGCTTGTTTTGCGCTCCGCCGCGACTTTTCCAGCGGTCGGCATCGTCGGTCCGCGACAGAGCGGCAAGTCATCGTTGGTGCGAGTTTTGTTTCCGAAGCACAAGCTTGTTGTGATGGAATCGCCGGATGTGCTGCGCATGGCGATGCAGGATCCGCGGGGATTTCTCGACTCCTTTGCGTCGAGCGACGGTGCCGTGCTTGATGAGATTCAGCGCGCACCTGAGCTGATGTCCTATCTGCTTGAGTACATCGACCGCGACCTGCAGACAGGGCGACGCATGGGTCGATGGATTCTTACTGGCAGCGAGAGCCTGCTTCTTTCGCAGCGCATCACGCAATCGCTTGCGGGCCGTATCGCGATGCACGAAGTGCTGCCAATGAACGCGCTGGAACTCGCAGAGTTTCCGGTGCGTCGCGGTGACGGTCGGCATTCGCTCACACGCGCCGTTCTTGAGGGCGGCTATCCAGCGCTCAAGGCCGAGCGACCCGACCGCGCGACATGGTTCGACACCTATGTCACGACCTACATCGAGCGCGACGTGCGCAACATCCTGCGCGTCGGCGATCTTTC
>JBEIJG010000203.1:0-6103 GCA_040380385.1 Phycisphaeraceae bacterium
CCACTCGGTCGTGCCGAAGAAGTTGCTGGAACTCGAGATGGCGTCGGCGGGCGGTTGGTGCTCGGAGCGCAACGTCCACAATGGCACGGTGCTTGAAATGTCGAGTTCGTAGCGGAGGAGCGTCTTCGTCAGCGAGCCGAAGGGACCGTAGGTCGTCCCGACGAGCAGCGTCCGGCCGACGACCTCGAGCGATTTGGCGAAGAAGGTCTCGAATGAGGCGGCGGGTGGCGTGATGGTCTGGACGAGCGACCAACCGCTGTCGGCTGGTGTGCGACGGAAAACGAACACGCGTTCGTAAGACTTGACGAGGATGTCGTCGCCGACACCGGGGTTCGCAACGACGCACACGAGTTCGCCGAAGACCCACGGCATCGAGCCCTCGACGATCGGCGCGATACGCGCGGCGATCGTGAAGTCGTCGCCGGTCGAGGAGCGGCTCCACACGACGATGGGTTGGGGGATCGGATTCGCGAGATTCGACTGCTTCGAGCCCGCGACGACGAGTTGTTCGCCGCGGATCGAACGCGCAAGTGCGATGCTTGAACCGGTTCGCGCGGTCTGCGTCCCCTGCGGATCGAAGAGGTAGTCGGTCGACGTCCAGACGTTTCCGCTTTTTTCGGCGATCGCGACGGCGCCTTGTTGGACGACCTCGCGCGAGGCGAAGGGCGCGCCGACCGCGAGGAGGTCGGGCATCGCCGCGATGGCGCCTACGACGGACGGGATCTCGGTGCCCGACTTCGTGTACCGCGGCCATCGCAGGACGACCGGAGTCGCGAGCGGTTCGTCCCAGCAGTCGGCGGAGCCGTCGGAATCGGAGTCGCTCTCGGGCGTTCCGCAGCCGCATTGCCCGGGGCGGGTCTTGAGCGGGTCATCTGGGCAGAGGTCGTTGCCGATGTCGCTCAGCGCCACGCTCGCGAGCGCGCGGCGCGTGAAGTTCTCTCCCGCGCGTTGCCAGCGGATTCCTGCGAGAAGATGCGCGGGTGTTTCGGCGACCGAATCGAGCTTGGCGACGAAGCGGCCACAGAGGATGCGGTTCGTGGCGCCGACGCTCACGATCCCGACCGGGTAGTAGCCCGGCGCGGGGCCTTCGAAGGGAAGCGGTGGCTGCGCTGACACGAATCCTTCGGGCCCCCACGGGCCCTCCGGTGCGATCTGCGTGGAGCTCGCTCCCGGTCCGTTGCCGGCTGCGAGGAACGAATCGACCTGCGACGATGCGGGCCCGCCGTTCGGCGCCCACGAGCCGAGCACCGTCGAGTACGAGAGCTCGGACTCGAAGTCGCGGTGGACGAACACGGGACTTCCGCCGACAAGCCAGAGGCCGTCCATGCCGCCGAAGCGGTCCGTGGAGTTCGAGAACACACCGTAGAGGTTCGAGACTACCACTGGAGTCTTTCCGGCGACGGCAGCCGAGTACTCGATGTCAAAGCGGACGAAGTCCGCGAAGGCCGCGTGATCGACGGCGGTCGCGGCGAGCGCGAGCGCCGAGCATGCGGCGAGCGCGCCCGCGCGTAGGACGCGGCGATCGCGACGTGCCGTGCCGGTATGCGAGGTCGTGAACGTTGTCGGCGTGAGCTGTTGCATCGTGCGTCGCTTGCGTTGGAGGAGTGCCATCGGTCGCGGTGGTGCGACGCGGAGAGGAATGCACCGATCTCGGGTTCGACCGATGCAACATACGGAACAAAGGCGCGGAAATTGACAAAAAGTCCGTGATTCCGCGCGGATCGTGGCGTGGGCCAGTGTGTCGCCGCGGATGGTCAGGTCCGCGCGCGGTCGGCGAGCCGACGAAGCATGTCGAACGCCGCCAACGGCGTCATCGTGTTCAAGTCGACGCCGCGAAGTTCATCGACAACCGGATGCTCGGAAACGCCCCCGAAAAGCGCGAGTTGTGTCTCGAGTGGCGGCGCGGTCGAAGGTTCTGCGATACCGCGCAGCGATGTACGTTTCGTCGATGAAAGGGCTGTGGGCTTGCGGGAGGCGGCTGCGATTTCGCCACCGCGTTCGACTGTGCCGCCGTCCTCGTTGAGATCTGCGCGTGGCCCGCCTGCGACGAGTTCTTGCGCCACCTCAACGCGACCGAGGAGTTCGAGCACTTCCTTCGCGCGCGCGATCGTCGTGGGCGGAAGGCCCGCAAGCCGCGCAACGTGAATACCGTAACTGCGATCGGTGCGGCCTGGCACGATGCGGTGCAGGAAGACGACCTCGTCGTTCCACTCGCGCACCGAAACGTGGAGGTTCGTCACTTCAGGAAGCGATTCGGCGAGTTGCGTGAGTTCGTGATAGTGCGTCGCGAAGAGCGTGCATGAACGGCGAGATGCAAGGGTTTCCGCGATGGCCCATGCGAGCGAAAGACCATCGAGCGTACTTGTGCCGCGACCGATTTCATCGAGTACAACGAGACTTCGCTCGGTCGCGTGATGGAGAATGTTCGCGGTTTCGGTCATCTCGACCATGAAGGTCGATTGCCCTGAGTGAATCTCGTCGGCACTTCCGATGCGCGTGAGAATCGCGTCGAGTACGCCGATCTCAGCGCGTGCGGCGGGTACGAATGAACCCACATGCGCAAGCAGCGCAATGAGCGCAACTTGTCGAATGTAGGTGCTCTTGCCCGCCATATTGGGGCCGGTGATGAGCGCGAGTGTCGGATGCGTCGCGGTCGCGTCGGGAGAACTCGCCGAGGCCTGCGTGTCACGCGGGTCTGCACAGCCGAGATGCGTGTCGTTCGGAACGAAGGTCGACGCGAGCGTGCGATCGAGTACGGGATGGCGGCCGCCCTCGATGCGAATGTGCGAGGTTTCCGCGACGGTCGGGCGCGACCAGTTTTGTCGACGAGCAACGCGCGCGAGACATGCGAGGGCATCGAGCTCAGCTGCGCGTTCGCCGAATGCGACGATGTCTGCGAGTTCACGCGCAACGGTTGCCAGAAGCTGCGACCAAAGTTCTTTCTCGCGATCGACGGCGCGCGCATCCGCGCGCAGCACTTTCTCTTCGAACTCTTTCAGTTCCGGCGTGATGTACCGTTCAGCGTTGCGTAGCGTTTGCTTGCGCGAGAATGTGCTTGGGGCTTTCGCGCTGTTCGCCGCGGAAAGCTCGATGTAATAGCCAAAGACCGAGTTGTATCCAACCTTCAGCGAAGGAATGCCGCTCGAGGTGACGAGCTCTTCCTGATACTTCGCGAGCCACGTACTCGCGTCGCGCTGGAGCAGGCGCGTCTCGTCGAGTTCAAGGTCGTATCCATCGGCGAATACGCCGCCTTCGCGGAGGTGTGTTGGCGCGTCTGTTTTGATCGCGCGCGTGAGCACTTCAGCAAGCGGTGTGAGCACGGGCGCGACGCGCGCGAATTCGGCGGAATCAGCGGCGAATGCAGGCTGCGTGCACAGTGTGTCGCGGATCGCAGGAAGTGCGCCAAGTGAACGCGCGAGCGCGAGAAAGTCACGCGGTGTTGCGCGGCCGAGTGCAGCACGACCCGCGATGCGCGCGACATCTTGTAGCGCGCCAAGTTGTTCGCGCAGTGCGTCGGAAAGCCGTTCGTCGCGGACAAGTGCTGCGACGCGATCGAGTCGCGCGTCGATCATGGCTTTCGACGCGAGCGGATAGCACAGCCAATCGCGCACGAGGCGCCGACCCATCGGAGTTTGCGCTTCGTCAAAGATCGACAAGAGACTGCCCTCGGTCGCGCCCGTGCGAAGCGTGCGTTCGATTTCGAGAGCGCGCAACGTGGTCGCGTCTATCGCGAGAAACTGCCCGCGAGCGACGCGTTTTGGCGGCGCCAAGTGAGGGATTCGGCCGTCGGCGCGATCGGTCGCTTGAGTTTCGAGCGCGTAGCGAAGAATCGCGCCGGCCGCCGAAAGTGCCGGATCCGTTTTCACGAATCCGAATCCCTCAAGAGACTTCACTTTGAACTGTGAAACAAGTGCTTCGTACGCGTCTTCGGCGCGGAAGTACCACCCGGGACGTGCAGTCAATGGAAGTCCGCGCGCGGCGAGTCTCGCGAACTCTGGATGCACCGAGCCGTCGCGCTCTTCGGCATGCACAAGTTCGCTCGGCGCAAGGCGCGCGAGTTCGTCGGCAAGGAGCGCGATCGGGCACGAGGTGACCGTGAACGTGCCGGTGGAAACCTCAATCGCGGCGATCGAAGCTTCGGCTCCGTCGATCGAAACGGCGACCACGCGATTTGCGGCGCTCGCATCGAGCAGCGTTTCGTCGACAAGTGTGCCCGGCGTGAGAACGCGTGTGACCGCGCGCTCAACGATGCCTTTCGCATCCTTTGGATCTTGGGTTTGCTCACAGACCGCGACGCGATGTCCCATCGCGACGAGTCGGCGGATGTAGCCTTCGGCGGCATGGAAGGGGACGCCCGCCATTGGCAGACCCTTCGAGCGCTCGGTGAGTGTGATCGCAAGCAACTTGTGCGCAAGCACGGCATCGCGATCGAACATCTCGTAGAAGTCACCCATCCGGAAGAAGAGGATGCAGTCTGGGTGCGCCTGTTTGAAGCGCGCGAACTGACGCATCGCGGGGGTCGCGAAATGTGGGTTCCGCGCGGGGTCGGCCCAAGAGACATCGCGAGCATGTGAGACGTCGCGTGCGTGCGCCACTGCCATCTCTCCCATGCGATCGCTTGGCGTGCCCGACATCGGCTGGAGGCCAAGGAGGCTTTGGTCGGCGGGGGTCTGGGGCGGCGTGGTGTTCACGGATCGGGAAGTTACGGGAAAGCCCGCCGTTTTCGCGCATGACGCGTTACTGTTTCTTTGTTCTGCGGCGCGACAGACTTCGAGACTCCGAAGCATTTGCACGGATGACGGGCATTGCTATACTTTCCACCCTCCCATGGGGTGGTAGCTCAATTGGGAGAGCGCCTCGGTCGCATCGAGGAGGTTGTGAGTTCGATCCTCATCCACTCCACTCTGGTCAGAAGGCCTGCCAATCGGCGGGCCTTCTTCGTTTTGCGGCTTCTTGCGGTTTCTTGCGGCTTCTTGAGTGCCCTCTCAAGTTGAGTGCCTTTTCAGGCTCGGCGCAAGCCGTCGAACGCAGAAGCGACGCGGGTTCTCTATCCTTTGCGCCCCATGTCCACCGTTGCACTGCTCGCGGACTCGCTTTCGATCTCGCCTTCGACGCAGTTGGTCTTGTACTGCGCTGCCGTGGGCCTCGTTTCGCTCGCGGGCGGTGCTGTTGCCGCGCAATTGAAGCTCGGTCACCGGCGCTTACAGTTTGCCTTGAGTTTCGTCGCGGGCACCATGCTTGCGGTGGGGCTTCTTCACCTGCTTCCGCATGCGGTCATCCTCGCCATCGAGTCGGGTGCAAGCGGGCCTGAGGGTCTCTCTCACGGAGCATTGCACGGATCGCTTGATGGCGTGTCGCTCGCGGTTGTGCTCGGTTTCGTCGTGATGTTCCTGTTGGAGCGGTTCTTTCACTTTCACCAACATGAGACGCCAGAAGAGGCGGGGCACCACGACTGCTGTGACGACGGTTGCGACAGTCATCAATCACAGCAAGGCGATGCGCATGCGTCGAAAGGCAAGCCGCACCGTCCCGGTCATTCGCATGGTCATTCGCACGGGCATGGCTCGAGTGCTGGAAAGCGGCAGGGACACGCAGTTTCTCAACTCGGTTGGATCGGCGCGACCATCGGGCTCACGTTTCACAGCGTGCTTGAAGGTGTCGCGCTCGCGGCCGCGGTCCTTGCGGGTGCTACGCACGGCGCGGGTGGTGCGCTCGCGGGGCTGTCGACGTTTATCGTGATTCTGCTTCACAAGCCGTTCGACAGCCTCACCGTCGCGATGCTGGTGCGCGCATCTGGTCGCCCCGTGATCTTCGCGCACATTGTGAATTTCCTCTTTGCGTTGGTGGTTCCCGTCGGTGCTGCAGCGCTTTGGTTCGGCGTTTCGCAAGATGGCGCGTCGATTTTGCCGCTCGCGCTTGCATTCAGCGCCGGAACGTTCCTATGCATCGCAACGAGTGATTTATTGCCGGAATTGCAGTTCCACCGCCACGACCGCGTCGGGCTCTCGGTGTCGCTGTTACTTGGAATCGCGCTTGCGACTGGAATTGCACGCCTTGAGTCGAGCGTCGCGCAATCGCATGGCCATTCGCATGATCACGCACA
>JBEIJG010000204.1:0-6086 GCA_040380385.1 Phycisphaeraceae bacterium
CGAAGGGCGTCACCGGCGGTGGCGCGCTCGCTGGCCCGTGCGCTGCGGAAATCATGAACGAAGCGCTCGAGTATCTCGGCGTGCCGCAGACGGGCGAACTCGTGTACGGCGAGAAGAAGAACGCGACCAAGAACGGCATTGCCGTCGCAGACTAGGTTCTGTCAGACAGAGCCTAGCTCGCTTCGTTACTCACCCACAACAGCAACGGTGCGCACGCTTGCGGTTTTCGCCGCATCTCGTACGAGACGCGGTTCACTCATCCACACTTCGTCTGCGTTGTCGTCGCCATTTCCCCAAATGCCGACGGAGAACACGACCGGACGTCCAGAGTTGGCTCCAACAGGAATCCGAATGACACGCGCGTTGGTATCGAGTGTCGTTGTGCCGTTTGCCTCGCCATTGATTCCGATGCGTTCCGCCCGCGCGAGCACGCCATTGACGTAGCAGCGCACAGTCGAACCGTTGCCGTAACGCGTTTGCGTGTTTCGAACCGCGATCTCAATCGTGCTATCGGGAGACGGCACGGAGATCAGATAGTCGAACGCAATCTCTGCATCGCCCCCGTGGGAAACGAAGCGGAAGTTCTGAGCAACGCTCGAGCCTGAGAGACGCAATGACTTTTGATTCGGAGGTGCGTACTCGCCGCCGCGCTCAAGTCCCGTGGCATCGGAGATGAAGCGGCCATTCGAGACCGTAGATGCAAGCGGCATCGAGAGCTTCGCGGGTTGAACGGCAGTGCGGAGCAGCAGCGCATACGACACGTCGGAGACTCGGAAGTCGGCAGTATCGCCCTTCCGAAGCGGCGCGGCGCGACGAATTGTCTTTCCCTTGCGATCACCAATGATGACATCGGTGAAATCGCTCTGTGCGCGAAGCCTCAAGATGTCGCCCGCGGCCCCCGTTCCAGCAAACGCGACAAGGACGTGTGTCGGAGCTTCCGTGTAGCGGGAAATCGAGCAACCCGTCGGAACGCGTTCGAGGCGAACCGCAGTCGCACTGACCGCACTTGAGGTGAGCGCGTAAGGAGCAGCAGGATTCAGCGCAAACTGGCGAGTTCCATCCGTGGCGGGCCAGCCGGCGATCGCAAGCGGAGACTCGAAGGTTGTGAGCCCCGTGATGCGTTGATAGAGCGGAGTCCCCGAAGGCCCGACAAGTTCGTGCATCCCGTCGCGAGCGCGATAGGTGTATGTCTTTCCATCCTTGTCGCGATACAGCGCAGCGACGCTTGGGTCTCTCGGCCACCCTTCAAACGTCGGCTTGAGTTCCAAAGTATCGAAGAGTTGTGCGCGCTCAAGGAGATGGCGAGCCATTCCCGACTTCGCTTCGAATGTGACGGCGGTCGCTTCGAGTTGTGCGACGCCGCCAAGTGCATCAGAGTAGCCGGCCACAGAGAACTTCGCGCGCTCATCTTCGGCGACGATCGACGGCACCCACGCGCGGCCCGCGCCGTCAAAGAGCGCCGGCGTCATAGGACGAAGGCGCGTTTCCCATTGCTTCCGAATTTCGGGCGTTCCCCACGTTTGGATGTAGCGCAATGCCCACGTTGACGCGAAGGCGATGTTGTCTGGCGCGTACTCCGTTGCCATGGCAACCGGATTGCGCTCCAGCATCTCCTTGAATTGAGCCCACGCGCCTTGTGCGCCACGCAGGCCCGCGACTTCGCCGTTGCCATAGTCGCCGCCGGTTCCGCCGGTGTCCTCGTAGTTTGCATCGACGCCAGTCGCGCGACGCCACTTGATCATGGCGTCAACGTGATAGCGACGCCACTCAGGTGAAAGCGGGTCGAGGTAGAGAAGCTCATTCGCTTGGCTCGATTGAAACGACTTGGCTGGAGCGGTGTAATTGCTGATGCCTGCGATCTTGCGTGGCAACGCAAACTGTGAGATGCGGTCTCGCAAGAAGACTGGCGAGTTGAAGTTCACGCAATAGCTATTCACATAGCCCATCGAGCGAAACTGCAATACTTTCGCCTTCGAGACGGTTTGAACGAAGCTTGGCTTCGGAGTCCAGTCTGGCAACGCGGTATCAAAGTCGGCGGTTCGCGGGTTCCACTCGTGCAGAAGCACCTTTGTGGGATCCAGCACTTTGGCCAAGCGTGGAAGCGCGTTTGCGTCGCTACTCAATCGATCAACAATCACGGCGATGTCAGACGCCCAAGAGACCGACTTCCGCTTCGCGATCTCGGCGCTGAAGGTGTTGGTGTACCACGCGCGAAAAGGCGCGACAGCGTTCGGCCAACTGCCGCGGAATCCTCCGATTCGCCACGTCGCGCGACGTGAGATCATCTGGCCTTCGAAAGGCATGTCATTGACAGCCTCGATTCCAAGTGCACACCCATTGCCGTCGCCACCAAAGAACGTGAAGGTCGAGCGGAACGTCTTGTCTTCCACCCAAAGCGCGATGGATCCTTGCTCGCCTTCGGCAACTATGATCGGTGCTTCGCTGAAGGGCGCGCCGCCGAGGGTGTACATGCGCTTCTTGGCGAGGTCCGTCGCGGGATACGCCACACCGCCGAAGCTCGGCACGAGAATCGTGTGTCGAGGATGCAGAGCTTGGAGCGGAACGATGACTCCGACGACGCTTCCCTCTGAGGTCGTTGCTTCTGCGGTGAGGTCAACGATTCCACTTGCGGCATCGATCGAAGCTTCGATGGTGAGTGCATCGTTGGCGTAAGTGCGCACGCCATCCGTGAGTCCAGTCCATGTGCAACGTAAACCACCGCCCGGAAGCGTTGTCGTTGTCATACGGCTCGAAGGGCTGGGACCACGATCGAGCGTCGCGATGTAGGTGGCGAGACCGCCTGGATAAATCTCGTGCGAACCCCACTGGCTGTGAAGCACCGCGACGGGCTGCATGTTGCTTCCAGCGATCATGCCGCGCGGAATCCACGCGGTCGGTGCATTGGTGGTCGTGTGCAACTCGCCGGAAGCGCGATTCAGCAAACGCGTGATCGCGCCTTGCGAGATGGTGAGTTCGACGCTTCGGGTCTGAACGGTGAATCCGTCACTTGTTGCGACGATTTGCGCGTATGAGACGGAGACCAACGACGTCACGGTCGCGACAAGCGTCGCGAACATGCAAGCACCACGACAAAAGACCTTGCGATGCATGAGTATGTATCCCCCTCACGGTTGAATCAAGAGTAAGCACTGCAGCGACCACTGCAACAACCACGGCGAAGTCCGCAGCAACGACCAATCATGTGCAGCGCCTCGCTGTTGGTGAAGTTCATCTTTCTTGCGCGCTCTGCGCGGGGAACGCGGGTGTTTCCCGATCCCATGAGCCATTCTGATCTTTGCTGCCTCCAGGGAATGCAGAGTATTCGCGATGCTCGTCGTCTGCGTATCCGTCGTCGGCATTCGCGTCGTGTGTGTAGCCTTCGGCTTCGAGTGCTTCTGCTTCGCGATCGATGCGCAAGACCGCTCCGCACACGATGCGTCCAACAATCCATGCACCGGCATAGGCGGAGACCATGTGGAAAGCGAAGAGCCCCAAGTCGCCACGTGGCATGCCAAGGACCTGGCCAAGTGCGCTCCCGAAAACAACGATGGTTAACGGATCTCGACCGGCAGAGAACATCGTTCGCGCATCCATGTAGCGGAATGCAAATGCGAGGATCAAGGCGTACAGCGGAAGCGAGATAAAAACGATGTCGTGATACAGATGACCGACGAGGCCTGGTCCCCAGCTGTGTTCCGCAGACACGCCTTGGATATTTGCTTCGCTGACAATACTCAGTCCGAGGCCTACAGGTTTTGTCGACCAGTAGTCGCGAGGAATCGGCATTGTGGTGAAGTAGATCAGCGAGTGCAGCGGGTAGTACCCACCATCGGTGTTGCGTGCATCGACAATCCACATGCTGATGCCGCCCGCGAACTGACCGCTCAACGAAGCGATAGCCGCCTCTTGGACCTTTCGAGCATCGACATCGACGATGTTCTGAATCTGTCCAACGATTGAGCGGTCTGCATTCTCACCGCCGACGCGCGCGCCTGAAAACAGCAGGAAGGGGATGGCCATGCTGACGCCCGCGATCAGGACGCGCAGAATGAGGCGACTCGCGGGCATGAGTCGCCACTTCTCCCAATAGAGTCCCCACGCGATGGCGAAAAAGAGGCCAAGGATTTCGCGTCGCCCGAATGCGCCGACGAGCAGCGCGAGTCCTGCGGCAGACGTACCAACGGCTAGAACCAGTGCGATGGCGACGTTAAACGACGCGCGTGCCCACGCCATTGTGAGGAGCGCGACGCCTGCACACAGAATGCCCGCGGACATTTGAGGAAGCAGCACCGCGACGTACGAGATCGATTCACCGGCAAAGCGCAGGACGATACCGATCACAATGATGACCACGCCGGCAACGACGAGTGACGACTTACTCGTCTTGCGAATTCGGGTGCGCTTCGCAGCGAGCCGTTCCGCGGAATCGAACTTGCGATAGGCCACCAGGAAGACAATGGTGAAGACCGTGAGGATTCCGCTGAAGATGAACGCGGGCTGGAGCGGATAGTTGATCTCAGCGCCGTTCTCGGTGAGATCTGTGAACCCAGTCAATGCTCCCGAGATGGTCTGGAACAGCAGGACGCCAGCGAGGAAGAAGTTCCGTGCTGAGAACAACGGAACGGAGCCGTGGATGGCGTCGCGCCAGATGATCACCAGGGTCACGATCACGAGGGCGGAAAGGTAGATGCCGATGATGAACATCAGACGGGAGGTCCTTCGACAGGCGGTCCTTGGTCAGCCACGCGATCGGTGGCCTCTTGATTCGCACACCGCGCACCATTTGTGCGGCAAAGCGCGCCCCTTTCTATCGGCGCATCGCAAGGTCAGACTGAATGTTGAGAATCGGAGAGCGCAGGATCGCGCTGAACCCACCCCAATTTCGCGGACTCGAGCCACCTTGCACGATTGGGCGATCTCCGTGGTCGACAAGGCGTGTTATCGGAGGGCTCGATGCGGCGGTCGCACGTTGATTCGTGCACGGACCACGAGACAGCCAACGGCACGCGTGGCCGCCGCCCGAGATGGTCGAGAGGGACGAGAGGGAAGAGAGCGTCGACCGCGAAGCGTCACGCAAACAGCAGGCGCTCGGGCTTCTCGATCATGTCCTTGATGTGGACCAGGAAGCCGACCGCTTCGGCACCATCGATGATGCGGTGGTCGTAGCTGAGGGCGAGGTACATCATCGGGCGCAGCGCGACTTGGCCTGGGTTCTTCGGATCTTCGACCGCGCGCTTCTTGATCGCGTGCATGCCGAGGATCGCCGATTGCGGTGGGTTCAGAATCGGCGTCGACATGAGCGAGCCGTAGACGCCGCCGTTCGAGATCGTGAACGTGCCGCCGGTCATTTCGTCGACGGTCAGTTTGCCGTCCTTCGCGCGGAGGGCGAAGTCCTTGATCGTCGATTCAACACCGGCAAACGAGAGCGCTTCCGCGTTACGAAGCACCGGAACAACGAGGCCCTTCTCGGTACCAACGGCGACAGCGATGTCGGAGTAATCGTGGTACTCGATCTCGGTGTCTGCGCCTTGACCGACGATGTACGCGTTCACGCGCGGGTACTTCTGAAGCCCGCTCACGGCTGCCTTCACGAAGAAGCTCATGAAGCCGAGGCCAACGCCGAAGCGCTTCTCAAACGCGTCCTTATGTTCGGTGCGAAGGCGCATGACTTCGGTCATGTCGCACTCGTTGAAGGTCGTGAGCATCGCCGCAGTGTGCTGTGCATGCACGAGGCGCTCCGCGATCTTCTGACGAAGCTTCGTCATCTTCTCGCGACGAACGCCGCGGGTACTCTTGTGCACGCCAGCACCAGAGGCCGCTGCCGCAGCAGCGGCCGCTCCAGTCGCGTGAGCGCCCGCAGGCGCGACCGCTCCGAGAACGTCATCCTTCATCACGCGACCCGACGGGCCAGTACCCGTGATGGCGTTGGCATCGACGCCCTTTTCCGCAGCGACCTTCTTCGCAACCCCCGAAATTTTAGTCCCACCAGAGGGAGCTGCCGCAGCAGCGACCGCCCCAACATGGCTCCCACCAGAGGGAGCTGCCGCAGCAGCGACCGCTCCAACATGGCTCCCACCAGAGGGAGC
>JBEIJG010000205.1:0-6004 GCA_040380385.1 Phycisphaeraceae bacterium
GTCATCATCGTCGACAGTGGCCCAGTGACTGCGAGTGTTGAGGCGATCCCGGTGGCATCGAGTTGCGACGGGGCCGTCATGGTCATTCGCCGCGGTCGATCGCGATCTCGACTGCCAGAGTCGGTCAAGGAATTGACGGACGCAGGCATCGACTATCTCGGCCTCGTTCTCAACTACGCAGATGCGGACGATTGCCGAAGGTACGGATCGATTTCGAAGATGTCTGCAGAGGTCGCGCGTGCACTTTCTGGAAGCAACGCTCCCGCGTCTTCGCATCCGCTCTTGGGAGATGCCAAGGGCGGTTGATGGACGAGTCATTGAGGCATTGTGAATACACGGCGAGCAAGATGCAAAGTTCTCCTCTCAACTCCAGTGATGTCCACGATGTGACGCGCTCTGCGGAGCACGCGGAGTCGCGTGATCATCATGCGTCGCGACAAGATTCTTCGCGACAAGATGAGTCGCGACAAGAGCGTGTTACGGGGACGAACGAAGAGCCGCGTCTTTGGGGTCTCGATTGCAATGCACTTCACGAGGCCTACTGGGCATCGCACGGTGTCGCCTGTGTTCAACTCGGAAGTCAGAAAGAGCCGCAGCGAGGCGCTGACCTCTATCTGTTGCTTGAGAAAGACCAAGCTGTCGCCTTCGATTTGCGCCGTATCGCAGAGTCGCTGCTCTGGAATCAAGCACACATCACTCGGTTGCGCATCATCGAGCGTGAGGCTCCGGCGTACTCAGAGCGCATCGTGCAGGATGCCCGCGGAAGTGTGGTCAAGATCGAGCGGCGATACGGAGCCGACAGAAGTTTCGCGGGTCAGGTGTTGCTTGGGGTCCGAGTCGAAGATGCTCGTTTGTGGGCTCAAGCACGTACGTCGGCGGAGGCGTTCTCATCGATCCGCAGGAATCGCAAGCTTCGGCTCGACAGCACCGAGTGCGAGGGAGAACGGTTTGATCTCTCTGTGCAGCCAGGACGTGAAGGTCTTGTGTGCGCGCTCGTCCGAGATTGGGCACATCCTGACCACGTGATTCACGGCATTCGAGAACTCGAGAATGGCGTGTTCGGACTTGAAGGGACGCAGATTCCATCAACGTCGCGCCTCATCGCGCCCGTGTGGATTGGTCACGCGGTTCCGGAAGGACGTGTGAGCATCGGACCGACCGCGCTTTGGGATTCAGACCACATTTCCCCAACGGTCATCCGGCCGATCGAAGAGCTCTTCTCGGAGGATGCGCAGAGCGTGTCGCAATCGGACAAAGAGCCTGCAGGTTGGTATCCGCCGGTGAAGCGGGCGATCGATGTTGTGGGCAGCGCCACGGTGTTGCTTCTCACGTTTCCGATTTTGCTCGTCTGCGCGATCGCCGTTGTGATTGACGATGGTTTCCCGGTGTTTTTCGGCCATAAGCGGCAAACGAAGGGCGGCGGAACTTTCCGCTGCTGGAAGTTCCGAACAATGCGACGAAATGCCGAGGCGCTCGTTGCGGAGCTGCGAAAGCAGAACCTTTGCGATGGCCCTCAAGTGAACATCAAGGACGACCCGCGCGTCACGCGTGTCGGCAAGTGGCTGCGCAAGCTCCAACTTGACGAGTTTCCACAATTCTGGAACGTGCTGATCGGAGACATGAGCATTGTTGGTCCGCGCCCGAGTCCAGAAAACGAGAATCAGTTTTGCCCTGCGTGGCGCGAGATTCGTTTGTCCGTGCGTCCGGGTATCACGGGGAATTGGCAGGTGAAACGGACCCGCGCAGAGGGGAAGGATTTCCAGGAGTGGATTCAGTACGACATCGAGTATGTCGAACGGATGGGCCCGCTCTTCGACGCGTGGCTCTGTGTCATGACCGTCGTCAATATACTGCGACGAAAGTGAACTGGGCCGCCGCTTGTCGGCGTGGCGGCTCCAAGAGAAGGAACGACGGTAAGGATTTTTGCTTTGAATCGTAGAACCAAGCGCAGGCTCGTTCTGTCGGGAACCGTTGTGGGCTCACTGTCGGTGCTGATTGCTGGCGGAGCGGTCGCACGAAATTGGTACCGGGCAGCGCAGGTGGCGGAGAACCGCGCACTTGGACTCGAGAAGTTTGCAGCGGGGCAGTTCAAAGAATCTCTCGCGCCGCTCTCCATCGCGTCGCGAGGAGGCGAGGACCTCGAAGTGCTCTTGGCGCTTGCCCAAGCGCGCCGCGCCGTCCCTGAACAAGGACTTCGCCACCTCAAGATCGCTCTCGGAATGTTCTCCAAAGCGGAGTCGATGGATCCAGGAAATCGCACCGCGCTCGACGGCCAGTTGGAGTGTGCAATTCTCCTCGGGTACGTGGATCAGATCGAGAGTATCGCCGAGCGGATTCTTTTGATAGATCCATCGGCGGTGCGCCCGCGCGAGGCGCTCCTTGAGACGCGCGCAGCGCAGGGACGATGGTCGGACGCCATGCGCGTCGCGGAAGAACTCGAAGCGTTGCAGCCCGAACAGATTCGATGGCGCGCGGTTCACCTGCAGTGTTTGGCGGCGTCCGGTGCCGACGCGGAAGGTCGCTTGCAGCTCGTTGAAAAGTGGCTCGCGGAGAAACCAGAGCAAGATGGACTTTTGGTGCTGCGTGCCGACATTCTGCGGGCGATGGGGCGAACCGCGGAAGCGCGCGAGATTTACGCAGCGCTGTCTGATCGAGGTGTCAGCGATGCGCGGCTTTTAGCAGCGTTGCTTGACGGGCTTGAGTCAACCGGCATGAGCGATCGGATTGAGCGTGCACTGGCTGCCGCGTCCGGTCGACTCGCGGATCCGAGCGAAGTGGTCGAGATTGAGGGTGAGAGGCTTCTTCACGCGGGACGCATCGCGGAGCTTCGCACGAAGCTCTCGACGACCGATCGGAACGATGCAGCCATGCAGCGTCTTCGGATCGGGGCTGCATATCTCGCTGGAGATCTTGCGGAGGCAACCCGTGTTCTCGAAGGCTTCAAATCTGACGGGGTGGACTCTCGTGATTTTCTCGTCGCAGCGCCGATTGCGCTGGGTTCAGGTTCAAGACGATCGCGCATCGAGGCAATCGAACAGAGTGTGCAGTCAACGACACGAGATCCGCTCGTTGCGATTCTCGTTTCTGATTTGTTGATCGAAGCAGGAGAGTTCGATGCGGCGTTGAGCGTCCTCGTCGATGCGTTCGATCAGTCGGGACGTCGGAGTCAACCGGTTGGACTTCGCGCTGTTCGAGCGTGTGCGACTATGGGTCGCGTCCCGGATGCGCTTGCGATCGCGCGCGACCTTGGTCTGCGATATCAATCAGACGGCGCTGTCGCGGCCGCAATCCTTGAGGCATGGTCGAGCGCGCTCCAAGCAGGATTTGTTCCGTCGCGAGTGTTTGGTGCGCTTGGTTCAGATTCTCCCGAAGCACTTCTTGAGTATTGGACGGCTATGGGGCGTCCGCGCGAACTCGGTCCGATCGTCGCCGAAGTGTTCTCGCGTCGAGGAAGTCGCGAGCGCGCTGCGACGATCATTGACGAACAGCTCGCGGCGGCGTCGGATGGCGAGATGATTCTCTTGCTACTGCCTGCGGTCGAACGCGCTCGTCCCGACACAGTTCAAGCAGTACTTCTTCGAGCGGCAGAATTGCCATGCCGCGCGTCGACGGCGATCCAACTCGCCACTCGATTGAACGAACTTGGCCGACGCGAAGAAGCTCGAAATCTGCTTTCGAAATCGGAAGCGGGCGCGTCCGAAGCGGACGTACTCCGACTCGCTCGCGCACGCCGCGCTTTTGATGCACCGAGTGATGGCTCGGTGGCGTGGATTGCCGAGGAACTGAAGAAGGATCCGAGTATCGACGGTGCGTCCTTCGTGCTTTCGCAGCCCGAGGTTTGGTCGAACGAACCTGCCGTCGCCGCAGTGAATGCGAAATTGGTCGGCGATGCGGTCGGGATTCTGCGGGATGCGCTTGGTGCGAACTCGCAGCGCGCTCTGGTTGCGGAAGCGACCATGCATTTGATCTTCTTTCCGAACGATCAGGCTCGAATTGCGGGGTCGCTCGCGGCACTCGCTGATGCAGAACGTCGAACACCCGATGCAGTGCGCGTTCTTACAACGCTCGCGCGGCTTCTTGAGATTGACGCACAACCAGATCTCCGTCGGGCAGCGGCGCTTCTCAGTCGCGCTGTTCAGTTGCAGCCAGGAAATGCGGAGCTCTACCCAGACCTCGTGCGTGTACTCCAACAAACTGGTGACTATGCGGCGGCGAGTGTTGCGATTGACACCTACGCGCGTCTCATGGGTGACAACGTTGCAGGGGTAAGAGCGACCGCGTCGATGCGCGAAACGCTCGGCGAGTTTGACGAGGCGGCGGCACTGCGCGCGCAGTTGAGCAAGACGACGAACAACGCGATCGATCAATTAGCGTTCCTGCGCACGAAGATTCGTGCGGGTAAGTTCGAAGAGGCTGAAGCCGAATTGCGCACGCTCGCTGCGCAAGACGATGGAGCGCTTGCGAGACGTGAACTTGCACTCCTCTTGGCATCGAGCGGACGACTCGAAGACGCGCGAAAGCTGCTCACTGAATCAGCCGCCGTGAAGAACGACCCTCGCATTGAGGAACTTCAAGCGGAGATCGAGTTGTCCTTCGGTGATTTGAAGAGGGCTGAAGAGCTCGCGCGGCGCGCTCGGGAACGTGCGCCCAGCGCAAACGCCGACCTTTTGCTTGCGCGCATCTTGGCGCGTTCACAGCAACTCGAGGAAGCGCGCACGCTTCTTGTCGCCGCCATCGAAGCTTCGCCAGACAATCCCATGGTTCTGCCGGTTGCCGCTGCTGTTTTGACGGGTGACCTTTCGGAGAGCGGACGCTCGTCGCTTCGTCGCGCACTCGACGGAGCGCGCGCGAGCCGTCCCGATCTTGTGGCGGCGGTCGCGCTCCTCGATGGTGCGACGACATCGAGTGGAGAGATTCGTCCTGAAGCGGAGGACCTTCGTGATGCGCGCGATCTCACTGTTCGCTACTCGGGATCTGCGCTCGTGTGGAGGCTTGCGTCGCAGTTCTATGCGGCCGCGGGGCAAGTTGAAGAGGCCGCGCGTCTCGCCTTGATGGCGCTTTCGAGACTCCCGAACGATGAATCCACTGCGGAACTTGCAGTGCTGATGTCGGTGGAGGCCGGGAGAATCGATGACGCGGCTGCGGCAGCATCGGCATGGCAGCGCATGGCCGGTGCGGACCTCGTCGCGTCGGACTCAGCACTTGCATTGATCGAGATCATTCGTCGAGATCCGGCACGAAGCGCCTCCTACCTCGAGCCACATATTGGAGCGATCGTTGCAAATCCGAGTTCACTCGATGCACTCGCGCTCTTCGTCACTTCCAACGTACTCGCCGGGAAGGCTGAAACGCTGCCTGCCAAACTTGCGGCGCTGCCCCAAGCTCGTCGGCTCTCTGTGACGACACCGTGGCTTGAAGCAGCGCAATCGCTCCCAACGTCCGCGACGGTCGAAGCCGTTCGCGTGCTTGCCGATTTCATCGGTGCGGCCGATGCACATGGATGCGTCGCGGTCTGGACGGAATGTTGTCGCCAGGGCGAGAGCAAGGCGTGCGAGTTGGCGGAGCAGTACCTCAATCGACTGTCGGATCGTGGGGTTCCGAAGGAACTCCTTGCTGCTGATCTCGCGGCCGCGCAGCGATCGGATGACGCCATTTCGAGGTACGAGGCGATCATCGACCCGGCTTTGGGTGGTCGTTCGACGGATCTCGCGGCGTTGGCAGTTGCACTTCAGAACGATCCAGCAGCGCGCGGACGATTTGAGTCGTCACCCGTCGCGATTGTCGCCATGAACAATCTTGCGGGATACCTGATCTCGCGCGAAGTGGATCTCAAGAAAGCAGTTGACTTGGCGCGTTGCGTTACGGCGCTCATGCCAACTTCACGTGAAGCGCAAGACACGCTGCTTCGCGCGCTGTTGGCGA
The DNA here is from genome assembly GCA_040380385.1 of Phycisphaeraceae bacterium. Lineage (GTDB taxonomy): Bacteria > Planctomycetota > Phycisphaerae > Phycisphaerales > SM1A02 > QWPT01. Next base: position 5,923 of record JBEIJG010000205.1, read on the forward strand.
GTGGGGCGATCGATGACGCGCAACGCGCCGTCGAGGCGAACCCTGATCCGCTCTATCGCGTCGTCGGATTGGCGGAAGCAAA
>JBEIJG010000206.1:0-5993 GCA_040380385.1 Phycisphaeraceae bacterium
CCTGAACCTCGCGACCTGTCGCCCGATTGGAACCGGGCGAAAGCATCAAAGTTTACGCCGCCCTCCGCAGCGAACAGCGAACATAGCGCCGTTCGGCATGAAAGCGAACCATTGCTCTGCAATCGGCATCGGATTTCCAAGACTCATGCGTTTCCAAGACTCATGCGTTTCCAAGACTGATGCGTTTCCGAGACTTATGCGCGGTCCGTCGCCCGAGAACGAGCGGCGACGTCCCTACTTCAGGCAAACTCGCGCTTCAGCACTCGGAGGCCATCCGCGAGGGCCTTGATGTGCGACGCCTCGTGGGCTGCCGAGATCTGCACGCGCAGCCGCGCATGCCCCTCGGGGACCACAGGGAAGCCGAAACCGATCACGAAGACGCCGAGTTCAAGCAGGCGCTTCGACATGGCGATCGCCTTCGCGGTGTCGTGCACGATGATCGGACAGATCGCGGTCGGGCTCTGGAGCACTTCGAACCCCGCGTCACGAATACCGGCGCGCGCCGCATCCACGTTCGCGCGCAGCTTCGCCACGCGTTGAGGCTCGCGCATGAGAACCTCGATCGCTTTCTCGGCGCTGCAGGCGATCGTGCATGGGAGCGCGTTCGAAAAGAGGGTCGGACGCCCGCGTTGGATCAGAAGGTCAATCGCCTTCCGCGAGCCGGCGATGTAGCCGCCCGCCCCGCCGCCGAGCGCCTTCCCGAGCGTGCCCGTGATGTAGTCAATCTGGGTGCCGGCGAGGCCTTGGTGCTCGTGCGTGCCGCGACCGGTCTTACCCATGACGCCTGTCCCGTGCGAATCGTCGACCACGAGGTACGCGCCGAACTCATCGCAGATCTTTCGCATGGCGGGAAGATCAGCGATGTCGCCTTCCATCGAGAAGACGCCGTCGGTGACCACCCAGATCGTGCCGGTCATTTCGGGGTTTGCCCGCGCTTCTGCGAGTTTTTGCCGCAACGCGTTGAGATCGTTGTGGCGGTAGACCGTCTTGAGGAGGCCCTTTTTGATGACCGCCGCGAGGCGTACGCCGTCGATGATCGAGGCGTGGTTGAGTTCATCAGAGATGATGATGTCGCCTGCCTCGCAGAGCGTCGGGAAGATCGCCTCGTTCGCGTTCCAGCAGCTCGTAAAGGTGTACGACGCTTCAACGCCGTAGAACTCGGCGATCCGCGCCTCGAGCGTGTGGTGGCAGTCGAAGGTGCCGCAGATGAAGCGCACGCTCGCCGTGCCCGCGCCGTACTTGCGAATGCCGGCGATGCCCGCCTCGACGACCTCAGGGTGGTTCGCGAGACCGAGGTAGTTGTTCGAACAGAAACACGCGACTTCGCCGTAGTCCTTCAACTTCACGGTCGCGTCCATCGGACCTTCGATGGTCTGCAGATGCTTGAGTTGCCCGCTTTGGCGAAGCGTCTCAAGGATCTGCTGCGTGCGCGAGGGGAAGGTTGGAACGGTGAGTGAAGGCGCGGCGGATTGCATGGCTTGGAGTCTACAGACCTTCAGTTCGCGTCGGAACCCATCGTCGCAACTGGTCCAACTCCGATCGCTCTCGGCACAGACTGCATGGCTCGATCGAGTGTGAGGTGGCGGCCCCCGCGCTGCCCTGCGAACCTGATGGAGCGCGGGTCACAGGAGCTGAGCCGGAACCGCTCCGAGAGTTGACAAACTCGATCAAACCCAACTCGCATGGGAAACGACTCGAGCGCGACCTCCATCACATTGAAGTGCGATCAAATCGCTTTCGCAATACCTTCGGCTGGAAACACCCATCAACAGCGTTCGGAGAGACTTCCAACCCAAGCTGCCTAGCTCGGCGACGCATTTGGATGACAGAGTTCGCGACCTCAAGTGCAAGAAAATCGGGGGCGATCAAGGCTTTCGTGGGGCCAGTGGGCACATGGTGACCAGAGGAATCAGAGTGATCGAGCCGACTCGGGCCTGTTGAGGTGCCGGTCCTCCGACTCCCTTGCGCTCCACCCCGCAGCGCACGAAGTACGACCTCGCCGATCGGCTGCCCGAGAAGCACTGAGAAGACCGCGGAGGCATCGACGACGATCACTCCAACCCCTCCCGAGTGATCTACCTCAGTTCCTCCAAGTTCAGCGGCCGTCGCTCTCGTCGACCGCGCTCTGTGACGACCGCTCGATCAGGCGCACACTTCCTTTGGAGTCGCCGCTACTTCTCAGCGAGGGTGGGAGCCAGCACTACGCCCCCTCCCTCAGGCGCGCGATAGGCACGTAGCCAAGCGACGCGTTCCCCGTGGCGAACGATCACCATCTTCTCGCCGGGTTCCACCGGGTCGAGGAACCCTGAGAGCATGGCCTTGGCTTGCGTGAGTGTGATAACGCGTGCAACTAGGCACGAGAACGAATCTCACTCGTCCGACTCGTCCATCAACGCTCTCACACATGAAGAGAATTTCACAGAAACGCACCCGAAATCGTTCCGAACTAGCCATCACATCACGCATGAAGGAACGCCCCTTTTCTGCTTGTCGAGGAACACCGTCCGTGAGCTCTGCCGCCGACCCTTTGTCCCGAAGTCCCCGCTGCCTTGTTGCGGGCGGATGCGGCTTCATCGGACATCGTGTAGTCCGCTTCCTGAGGCAACTTGGATGGACGGTTGAGGTCATCGACAATCGGACCGATTACGGCTGCTATGACCGAACGCTTCATGCACAGAACCACAAGGCTCGCGAGGGCGCGTTGTCCGGGACGATCGTGCACGAAACTTCAATCCTCAATCATGCGGCAGTCATGCAGGTGTTTGAGGAGTTCAAACCTGAGGTCGTAGTTCACCTCGCGAGTATCCCGATCGCACGCATCGCCGCATCCCAGCCCATCGCTACGACTCAGGAGCTGTGCGTCGGAACCGCCTCACTCCTCGAAGCCTCACGCGTCACGCAGGTCAAACGCTACGTCTACGTTTCATCAAGCATGACCTACGGGGACTTCGAACAAGACCAGATTCCTGAGACACATCCGCAGCGGCCGAAGGAGCCGTACGGTGCACTCAAGCTTGCTTGTGAACATCTTGTTCGAAGTTACACCATGGTGCACAGCCTCGAGCATGCCATCGTTCGGCCGACTGCGGTGTATGGACCGACCGGCAATGAGGCGTTCGTCTTGACCCGATTCGTTCGAGCTGCAAGATGCGGCGGAGTTGTGCGAGTCAACGGTCCGGACACACGACTCGATTTCACGTACGTTGACGATGCGGCGCGAGGAATCGTCCTCGCATCGATGTCACCGAACGCCACAAACCAAACCTTCAACATCTCCGCGGGTCAAGCCCGCACACTTATGGAATCGATCGACATACTTCAGCGTTTGGCACCCGGACTTCGCGTGGAAGTCGCGCCACCGGATCCTCTCTATCCACGACGAGGAGCTCTCTCGATCGAAAAAGCGCGGCGCCTGATGGGATTCGAGCCGATGTACTCGCTCGAACGAGGGCTGGAGGAGTTCCTTGAGTCCGTCTGAAGCCGTGCAAACTTCCGTGCGCTACCTCGCACTCGAGCGGGACTTCGCGGAGCTCACGGGTCAGTATCGTGAAGCGCAGGATTCAGTTTTCCGGAGCGGCGTTGTGGTCGGCGGCCCTTGGGTTGAGCGGCTTGAGAGATCCATCGCAACCCTGTGCGGACGGAAGTTTGGAATCGCAACGACCTCAGGAACTGAGGCGCTCCGACTCGCACTCGTGTCCGCAGGAATTGGTCCCGGGTGGCAGATTGTCATACCCGCACTGAGCTACATCGCAACGGCAGGTAGCGTACTCGCGACGGGAGCAGTGCCGATCGTCATCGACGTGGACGATCATGGACATCTCGAACTCGCTCAACTCGAGACCGTACTTTCGCAAGTCAACGGACCGATTGCCGTCGTCGCAGTCGGACTTTTTGGTGACGGACTCCGCGACGACGCGCTCACCTCACTTTGTACTGCACGCGGTGCTGTGCTCATCGAAGATGCTGCACAGAGTTTTGGTGCGCGCCATCAGGTTCGCGCGGGCGGTGGCCTCGGCCTGGCGGCCTCGTTGAGTTTCGCACCCACCAAGACACTTCCATGTTTCGGAAACGCGGGCATGGTTGTGACGGATGAACCCGACATCGCGACGCGCGCCCGGCTCATTCGTGCTCATGGCAAGGCCAACAATCAAAGCGGTTCCGTAATTGTCGGCGTAAACGGCACACTCTCTGCGAGTCACGCTGCACAACTCTGTGTGTCACTCGAGCACTATGAGCGCAGGGCGCAAATGCGTGAATCGATCGCCGACAAGCTCATCGCTGCGTTGCGCGATCTCACACAGTTCACACCGCCGCCGCAGCGCGAACACTGCAAACACAATTGGCACAAGTTCGTTGTCCAATCGAACCACCGTGATGCCCTCATGCTCTTCTTGCGCGAGCGAGGTATTGAGTGTCAGGTGCACTACCCAATTCCGCTGTGCGATGAACCAATTCTTGAGGAACGAGCATTCAGCGCCTGCGTACGTGCGCGCACGTTCTCTCGATCTGTTCTTTCACTGCCGATGCATCCATTCCTGACCGATGCAGAGATTGATTGGATCGCGCAATCGATGCGGATGTTCCATGAGAAAATTCATGCATAGGCCCTCTCGCCTGAAGTGGCTCGCATGAGTGCAGTTCGAGGCTCCAATGCATGCGCTTCTGACGCACCGATCATCTTTCTTGGCACGAGCCCGCTGGTGCTTTGCCACGCACTCACGGTGCGTCGATCCGGTCGCTCCGTCCGAATCCTCGATGCAGCAGAATCGCCGGGTGGCGCATGGCGCACGATCGAGGCGTTCGGGTTTCGAAACGTCGAGGCGGCGGTTCACCTCATCGAAAATCGTCCGACCGTCTACCACGCGCTTGAGAAGTTTGGTGTTCCACTCGAGCAAAGTTCGCAGTCGGTCGGGCTCAGCATCGGACAGCGTCTCGTACCACTGGGTTGGTCGCGACTACTCGCGTTCGCAGGCGTCGGAACGAAAGCGCTCCTACGACGCGACACGGGGCGAGCACAGACCGCATTCGCTGGGCTTCGGCGCGCATTGCGTGATCGCAGGACACCGTTTCTCTACCCAGCTCGCGGCGCAAGCGCAATCACCAATCAGCTCTTGCGCGCGCTTCATGATCTTGGAGTGGAACCTGAGTTTGGCGTCACGGCGAACCACGCGGAGTTCAGCGCGAGCGCTCCGCACGGACTCGCAACTTCGATTGGAACCTTGCCATTTTCGACACTCGCGATTTCTTCGCGCGCACATTGCGCCCTCATTCGCGACGGAAAGCTGGTCGAGCTTTCAGCGGCCCGAACCAGTTTGCAGTGTCTTGCGTTGCTCGTCGAAGGGACTGCCCCACGATTTGACTACGTGGAGTTCCTTCTCGATCACGCGCTGCGTCGCGCAAGAAATCTCTCGTGCATGGTCGAGCCGTCGCCACCGTCCGGCCTTTACGTACTGTCAGTCCAACTCGTTCGACCGGTATCGAGCGCTCCGGAAACGGTGCAGCGCGCGGCCGAAATCGCTCTCGCAAGACTTTGCCGCGCGGGCCTGATGGACCAGACCACGCGCATCTGCGAAATCCACAGCGAGGTCTTTGAGCTCTCGACGATTCCCGATCGCGTGATGCAACGCCTCAACGTCGAACAGTCAGAGTGGATTCGAGCGCATCGAACGACCGATTTCGCCGAAGAACTTTGCTCCACACTGGCATGCGCCACTCCAACGCCGTTGAAGGCCTGATACCCGCGACACTCGCGCTGTGCTGATCGTCAGGGTGCGAGTCAACTCCTGAAGTTCCAACCGCGAACCTTGAGGACCGTCATCGATTGCACGAACAAGCCCACGATACCTCGCTGGCGTACAACTCAGACAATCGACGCGAATCGGCACAGACTACGGCACCCATGCCTCCTCCGCGTCAGCACCCGTATCGCGCGCGGATTTTCGGCACGATGTACTCGGCGAACGCGCGGTCGAAGTCATGCTCCGGTTTCCAAC
>JBEIJG010000207.1:0-5978 GCA_040380385.1 Phycisphaeraceae bacterium
AGCGAATTGCCCGTGAGCGATGCGACGATCGACGCCCTGCGCGCACAAGGCTTCGCGGTCGCGCGCGTCCTTCCGGCAAACGGCATTCTCCGCGGCGCAACCGATCTCCGCGTCCTTCTCAAGTCGTCCGAACGACCGCTCGGCCTCGCACTCAACGGCAAAACAGCGCAGGTCATCGGTCCGCGCAGTTTCGACTTCAGCGCGTTCTTCGCGCAACAAACGCCCGCAACGCCGAGTCCAATGGTTGGACAGCCACCACAACCTACGCAACCGCGCAGCGAGCGCTCGGGCAACTACCCATCAAGCCTCATGGGTTCGTACGCACTCATGCGACAGACGCTTCTCGATGCAAAGTGGCGCGCGGCAACGCTCGCTGTCACGCAATCGACACAACCCGTCGACGACATGAACGCGCTCGACGCGCTGCAACCGCTGGTGCGTCGTGAGCAAGGTCTCATCGTCGACGCGGCCGATGAACTCGATGCCGCGCGACTTTTGCGACTCGCGGCCGAACAACTCGGAACGACGGAAGTCACGCTGCTCGGCGGTGGGAACGAATTCCGCAACGAGGCCGAGATTCGCACGTTGCTCGCCGCGTCGAACGCTGCACTCATTCTTCCGATCGAGTTCCCGCAAGCTCCCGATCTCGTTTCGCCAACCGCCGCTGAGTCGATTTCGCTGCGCGATCTCATGACGTGGCGCTACGCGCCGACGAACCCGAAGCGCTTCGTCGCGGCGGGCGCAGACGTCGCGATCACGTCGCATCGCATGAGCGACAAGTCTGCATTCCGGAAGAAACTCGCCGACGCGATCACGCACGGACTCACGCCCGATGAAGCGCTCGCCGCCGTCACGACCACACCTGCGAAGATGCTCGGTCTCGACGCGCGCATCGGCACACTCTCTACAGGCAAACTCGCCAACATCATCGTCGCCGCTGGTGATCCATTCGCCGCAGACACGAAGTTTGAGGGCCTCTTCATCGCGGGCGTGACGGCGATCGCACTCCCTGAAACTCCGCTCTTTGCTGCGGGAACGTTCACCGTCGAAACATTGACGGCGACGCCGAAGCCACTCGCGAAAGACTTGCGTCTCATGCTCGATCCGAAAGATTCGTCGATCAAGGCGACGTGGCTTTCGGAAGAAAAACCCGCTGCAGAAGCTGCGCAGGATGCGGCGAGCGCAGAGAAATCCGAGAGCACTGAGGACGCTGAGAACACCAAAAAGGCTGTGACAGCGCCGAAGTCGAAGCATGCGAGCGACGGTCGCGCATCCGCAACGGCGCGAAAGACGACAAGTTCAGACGGCCGCTGGAGCGGCATGATGGACGGCGCACCGTTCGGTCTCGACGGTGAATTGCGCATCGCGATCGCGAGTGTTGGTGAGCGCGCGGTGCTCACCGCAGAAAATCTCGCGGGCACGCGCTTCACGTTCGACTTGCGTCGCATGCCGCCAGATGCAGCAACCGAATCGAAGTCAAAAAATAGCGGCGAAGGCGAGAAAGACGACGCGAAGAAGGACGAGGAGAAGAAGGACGACGCACAAAAGGACAACGTCAAGAACGACGACGCTGCAGGCTCCGACGCGAAGAAGGACGATGCGAAGAAAGATGACGTGAAGAAGGACGACAAGTCGACGCTCTGGAAGGACGTACTTCCTTTCCCGCTCGGCGAATTCGGGCTCACCACGCAACCGTTCAGCGGCACGGTGCTCTTCCGCAACGCCACGATTTGGACGCAAGGCCCCGCGGGCACGTTGCAAACTGCAGACATGCTCATTCGCGATGGAAAAATCGCGGCGATCGGTGAGAAACTCGACACGCCCGATGGCGCGACCATCTTCGACGTGCGCGGCATGCACATCACGCCCGGCCTCATTGATTGTCACAGCCACACCGGCATTTCCGGTGGCGTCAACGAAGGCACACACTCGAACACCGCGGAAGTCACGATTGGTGACGTCATCGATCCGAACGACATCGAGTGGTATCGCCAACTTGCTGGCGGACTCACCGCGGTCAATCAACTCCACGGCTCCGCGAATCCCATTGGTGGACGCAATTCGGTGGTGAAGATTCGTTGGGGCGAAAACGCCGAGAAATTCCGCTTCGAAGGCGCGCCATCGGGCATCAAGTTTGCGCTTGGTGAAAACGTCGTGCGCTCGAAGTCGCGCTATCCAAGTTCGCGCATGGGTGTTGCCACGTTTATGGACGATGCGTTCGAAGCTGAACGCGCCTACCGCGCGAAGCATGCTGCGTACGCCGCGCTCGACGAGGCTGCGCGCGCGCGCACGCTGCCGCCACGCAAGGATCTCGAACTCGAAACACTTGCTGAGATCATCGAAGGAACGCGACTCGTTCACTGCCACAGTTACCGTCAAGACGAAATCCTCATGTTGCTCGCAACGGCGAAGAAGTTTGGTTTCCGCGTCGCAACGTTGCAGCACGTTCTTGAGGGCTACAAAGTTGCCCCTGAGATCGCAGCACATGGTGCCGGTGCGTCGAGCTTCAGCGACTGGTGGGCATACAAAGTCGAAGTGATGGATGCGATTCCGTGGAACGGCGCGATCATGCATCGTGCAGGTGTCGTTGTGAGCTTCAATTCGGATTCCGATGAACTCGCGCGTCGCATGAACATGGAAGCCGCGAAGGCAGTGCGTTACGGCGGACTCACGCCAGAGCAAGCGCTCGCACTTGTCACGATCAACCCAGCGAAGCAACTGCGCATCGATCAACGCACCGGCTCACTCGAGGTTGGAAAGGACGCAGACTTCGCGGTGTGGAACGGCAATCCGCTTTCTGCGTTCACGCGTTGCGAGGAGACTTGGGTCGACGGTGTGCGTCGCTATCAGCGTTCTGCTGAAGCTGCGCAGCATGAGGCCATTCGCACCGCGCGTGCCGACCTTATCGCGAAGACGCTCGCGCCCGCAGGCGACGCCGCACGCGCGGCGAGCGGCGATGGCGAAGGTCGCGGTGGTATGCGCGGTGGACGCGGACGCGCGCCAACGCTCTTGGAGCGCATGCTCGAAGATCGCGAAGATTTCATCTGGCTACGACTCGCGCGCGGACAAGATCCATTCCCGACAAAGCAAGGTGATTGCGGCTGCGGACCATCGTCGGACGTGCTGACGCCGAGCAGTGATGCCGCAAGCACGACGACAAATCTCACAGGACCAATCGTGCCCGTCGCGGCGGAAATCAACTGAGACGGAGACCACCCAAAGGTTTTACATGAGGCTTTCCATGAGTTTTTGCATGACCCTTCACACGAACTCTTCCTCGCGCGGTCTTCGCACTCTCGCTTCGGCCATCGCTGCAACGCTCGCATGCGCTGCCGCGTCGACCACCTTCGCGCAATCGGATGTGGTGCCGGCACCCGCGCAATCGCGTCCGATCGCGATCATCCACGCCGTCATTCACACCGCAACCGAATCGCAACCCGTCATTCAAGACGGCCACGTGATTTTCGACGGCGGCCGCATCACATCGGTGGGCGCAGGCGTTCCAGAACTCCCCGCCAACTGCGAGATTTTCGACGCGAAAGGCATGCACGTGTCGCCAGGCTTCTGCGCGATGCCGACGTCACTCGGGCTCGTCGAAACGCTCTCCGTCGAATCGACCGACGATCGCTTTGAATTCGGCGACTTCCGACCGGAAGCCGTTCCCGCCGTCGCCATCAATCCCGATAGTGATTTGCTCACCGTGTCACGCGCGGCTGGCATTCTGCTCGCGGTTCCTGTTCCGAACGGCGGCACGCTTTCGGGAACCGCATCCGTCATTCGACTCGATGGGTGGACTCCGGAAGCGCTCACCATCGATCGCTCCATCGGTCTTGTGATGACGTGGCCGATGGTCGATCCCGCGCGCACACTTGTTTCGCGTCGTTCTCCTGAAGAACAGCGACGCCGCGCGAAAGAAGAACTCGAGAAAATCGGTCGTTTCTTCGATGAGATGAAAGCGATTCTCGCGGCGCGCGCCGCCGATCCAACCGTCGCTCAAGACGAACGCGCGGAAGCGATGCGCGATGTTCTTTCGGGCAAAGACCCTGTCTTCGTCCAAGTTGGAAGTGCTGCGCAAATTGAAAGCGCGGTGGCGTGGATCACCGCGCGGGGCATGCGCCCTGTGATTTTGGGGAGCGAAGGCGTCGAGAGCGCGATTCCGTTTCTCAAGACCGCGTCGGTTCCCGTCGTCTTGAATGGTGTGCATCGCCTTCCAAGCCAACGTCACGCGCCGACCGATGCTGCGTACACGCTTCCAAAGAAACTCGCGGATGCTGGGATTCTCTTCTCGATCGCGACCGGTGATGAACCTGCGCACGAGCGCAATCTTCCGCATCACGCGGCGACCGCGGCGGCGTTCGGACTCGATCCAGAAGCGGCGTTGCGCGCGGTGACTGCGAACCCGTGCGCGATCGCAGGCATTTCGTCGCGCTACGGGACGGTCGAGCCACTCAAGAGCGCCACGATCATCGTGACGCGCGGCCATCCGCTTGAATTGACGAGTGATGTCGCGGCCGCGTGGATCGATGGTCGATCGATTGATCTCACGAGCCATCAAAGCCAGATGAAGCAGAAGTACGAAACGAAGCTCGAGCGCGCACAGAATTCAAGTGACAAGACGCCGTAAGGTGGCTTGCGCGGTGAGTTTGACTGCGCGACCGATCACCACGCCACGCGAATCGTCACCACGCCACGCGACCCGTCGATTCAATGACGCGACCGTCGCGGCTTGCGAGTGTGGCTTTCACTTCGATCTGAGAGCCCGCTGCGGGCTCGCGTGTAAAGCGCGGCTCCAGTCGCACGACGTACATCAAGAGCGTCTCGTCGAAGTGCTTCGCCTGCTGCTTCACGGTTTGAAGCGGAATATCAAACGCGCTGTGTTCGGGTTCGGCACTCGGTGCGCGAATCACGACGCGCAAATCACCCGCCATGCGCGCGGGAAGTCCGGCGTCGTCGAGCGCGTCGAACCTGAGATCGATGATCGCAACACCGGGCGCGGGGCGCGTGATCTGGGAAAGCCCCGTCAGGACAAGCTTCGTCGCGCGATGTTCGGCGAGCGGGTCGGCCGCCGGCGCGGGCGTGACGATCGTTTGCAACGCTGCTGGAGGCTGTTCGCCTTGGCCTGCGGTTTCAGACGGCTGGGTTGGCCGCGTAACGCTTGGATCGCGAAGTTCTTTTTCGCACCCGAGCATCCAGCCACCCGCCCCCGCAAGCGCTGCGGCCGAGCACGTCCATATCACCGTCGCTGAGATGGAAAGACCTCCGCCGAGAGATCGCGCTCGCGTCAACATGGCGCGCAGGGTACGCGCGTTTTGCAGCGAAATCGCATGGGCGGCCGATCTTCTCACCATGCGCCTTACCTTCCTCGCGGAACCCAAGTCCGACTCCTCCCGAATGCTTCTCGCTCTCGCGCTCGCCGCTTCCACCCTGACAGGGTTGGCGGCCTGTGAGTCCACCTCCGAGGGGCGCCCGTCTTCGACGAAGCCTTCGTCAAAGAAGTCGCCCGCGCAGTGGTCGATGATTGAGGGGGCTCAAGACGAGGAAGTGATGATCGTGGTCGTCGAACGCGACGAGGAATACGACGATGACGGGGACGACGACGGGGATGAAGATGGGGACGACGAGGGGGATAAGCGCGGCGAGGGCAACGGTCGCTCCAGCAGGCGATCGCGTGAGATTCGCCGCGAGATCTTTGTCGAAGGTCGACCGCTCTCAAACGCTGGACCGATGATCCCAACGACCGGCATGGGACCCGGCATGCAATGGCACCCAGTGGGCGGTCCCGATGGCGTCTTCATCGGCGGACCTGCGGGCGACCACATGATGTTCGTCGAATCCGGCGCCAGCGCGCTGATTCCGCCCGGCGTCATGCCGAATTCTGGACAACCCTCGGCGGCGATGCCACCCGCGGGCCCGCACGTGTCGCAAGTGCCGCACCTGCCACCCGTGATGCTCGGCGTCCGGATGCGCGAAGTCGACCC
>JBEIJG010000208.1:0-5962 GCA_040380385.1 Phycisphaeraceae bacterium
CTCGTCGTGTTGGAGTTCGACGAGCCCCGGAACGGGCTTATTCGCACGATGAACCGTCTCTACACGCATCGGATCATGCCGTGGACGGCGTCGCTTCTCGCGCGCGATCGTTCGGGCGCGTATCAATATCTCCCGCGGTCGGTCGAGACCTTCTTGGACCGCGATCGCCTTCGCTCCGCCGTGCTTGAGGCAGGTTTCGCCTCAGTCGATCAGAAAGAACTGACCTTCGGAACGTGCGTGCTCACGCGTGGTCGGTTGGCGGGTCGTTGATCGACGCACTGTCGACTCTTCCCCGAATGCTCGGCGACTTCTGCCGTCTCGGTCGTGCGATGTGTGCTTTCTGACGCCTTCCCGAGAGCACCGCTGAAACGGAAGCCTGTCTCGGCTGCTTGTTGCTGTCGGTTCGATGGATCGAGCCGCACCCAAACCCGCCGGAGGATCCGGCTCAACGGCATCTGAACGAGACGCGGCGGGGATCGCCCGAGTCGTTCCCAACGTTGGAGCTCGGCCATGCCTCAGGCCACGGACTTCTACGGAAATAGTTTCGGTTCTTCACGCACTTCGCACGAACTCGAACGATTTGTTCGGCTTCTTATCCACGGAGATCGCGTCGGCTGTCGCGATCTGGTCCGCGAGTTTCTCGACGGACACTCAGAGTGCAGCGGGGACGCGACGTGCGCATTGCGCGAACTCGCGTGGCCTGCGTGCGCCACGTTGGATGCGCTCGCTCGTCGAGATCAGATTGGAACTGCTGAAGAGCACTCTGCGACGGTGCTCCTCGCTCAACTGGTGCAACGCATCGAGTGCGGCCTCGCAAAGCGGCCTGCCCGCTGTAAGCTCGTTGTGGTCGCCACGGGCCCCCGATCAACGGAAGAACTCGCTGGGGAGATTTTCTCGGGCCTCGCGGAGGCCGACGGTTTCGACATCCTTTATCTCGGTGGCGGGGTCGAATCGGATGAGTTGTTTTCGCAGATCGCGGCCCGCCGACCCGCCTACTTCGTCAGTTTCGCCGCAGCGGGCCCCGACGCGCCGCGACTTCGTCGGTTGATCACCGCCGTCCGAACCCAGGACCCAGTTCCGGGGCTTCGGCTTGGGGTTGGCGGCGGGGTTTTCGAGCGTGCACCCGGTCTTGCCGAAGAGATCGGCGCCCATTTTGAGGCCAATTCGCCCTTCGACATGCTCGCGGAACTCCAGCGGATTGAAACCTCGTCGGTCGCGGGGCACTCCTCGAAGACGCCACGTTCGCGCGCCGCGTAGTGCGCGGAAATGCTCCTCTCACCGCTCTGCACAGCGCCTCGAGTTTGCTCGGGGCGCTGTTGATTGGAGTGCAATCCCAAGGTTCGGCAATCGGCCACGAACCCGGACGTTGAGCCGTCGTAAGAGAATCTCCCAATCCGTAATTTCCAACAGAAGATCGGAACGCGCTGGGACGTCGCCCGTACACTCGGGACCCCGGCCCCCGGTCGATCTCGAGAGGTCCGTTCCATGCTTGACGCAAAGACCGAACGACTCACCATCCGACGTGCACGCAGCGGCGATCGCGAAGCGGTTGCCGAACTGATCCGCGCCTATCAACGTCCTCTTGAGTCGTTCATTTTCCGGCTTTGCGGAAAGTCTGAACTCGCGGAGGACATCGCCCAAGAGGCGTTCGTGCGGGTTATCAAATCCTTGGACCGGTTCGACGAACGCTTTCGCTTCTCGACGTGGCTCTTCACGATCGGCAAGCGTCTTCTGGTCAATCATCATCAGAAGATGAAGCCGTCGGCGGACAGCGAGACGGTGGAGTTCCGAGCAGACGACCATCGCCGTCCCGAACATGTGCTTGAAGAAGTCGAGCGTTCGGAAAAGATGGGGCGCATGATCGAGGTCGCACTCGATGCGTTGGTCTCCCCGCAACGCGAGATCGTCTTGCTCTTCCATCAACAAGGTTGGCCCGTCGAGCGCATTGCAGTTGAACTCTCGATGCCCGAGGGCACCGTCAAGAGCCATCTCTTCCGTGCGCGTCGACGCATGCTTGAGGCAATCGAGTTGAGTGGCACGCCCAATCCTCACGAGGTGTTCCGATGAGCGATTGGCACGAGTCTTCGAACGACTCTGGACGCGGTGGACCGTCGGTTCGCGCGGAGAGACTTCTCGTGCGCGTACTCTTGGCGTTACGGAGTGAGGCGGGTCGGGGCACAAACCTGCGTCATGATCATCAGCGCGCGGAAGCGCTCGCAAGCAGGATCATGGCTGAGTTCCCGCGCCGAGTGCTGCCCGTCGGGCTCGCCGCGATGTTGGTCGTGATCGTCTGCACCTCGTTCCCTCTCGTGCGCGACGTTCTTCCCGATGCCGCCGGCGGCGCGCAGCAAACACCGGTTGCGATGGCGGTGGAAGCAGGGCTTCGGCAGCAGGGATCTGCGATGAGCGATGGCATTGAGGCGTTGCGCACGATCGTCGGGCCGTTCGCCGCGCCCTCGACAACGCCGACCCACGATCACGCAACGCCGTCCTTTGCGGATGAGCCTGTCCACGAACCTTCCGAAGCTGCTGCACCCTTTCAGAAGAGTTGAAAGTTGCCGTGCGCGCTCTGTCTCCCGTCAATTCTCTCCAAGTGATCGAGACGATCTTGATGAAGATGCGGTCGTCGTTCAGTCGCGCGAGCGCGGCTCAACGAGTATCGCGTCGGCTGCCCGCTGTGCTGTGTCTCTTCGTGGTGTTGGCGGATGCGCGGAGGTCGTTCGCCGACAATGCGGGGTTCGCGCTCGCGCCGAAATCATCGTCATTTGCGTTCGACGCGCGCGGTCTTTCTGAACTTCTTGGACGCGAGAACGCGACGAGTATTCGCCCGATTGTGGAGGCTCTCGCCGGCCGCGACGCATTGCTGACGTTCGATGCGCTTGCGCGACGCTGCAACGCAGGAAGTGACACCGTCGCGCGGGAGGTCTTCGCGGGACGCATCGCATTTGCGCTTGTTGATCTCGAAGGAACTGCGCCCGCAGCTGGCGCAACTGGAAGTGCGGCGGGTTCGCAGGGCGGCGGTGTACCAGCCAGCAATTCGCAGATCGTCACCTCTTGGATCTTCGGCATCCAAGCCGATGACGACCGCTGCGAACGAGTCTTGAGCATGCTTGGCGCACGACTCCGCGGCCCCGGCAACTTTGAAGCTCCAACGGAAGGCTTACACGCGCGACGTGTCGGCGGCTGGCTTCTCATCGCGCCGACCATCGGCGCCGACGTGGTTCTTGATCAAGCAGCGAAACGGATCGCGGTGGAGGACTCTGAGTCGAGTTTGCTCGGTGAGCCGCTCGCACAGCATCTCCTCGTTTCCGATGCGCCGCTCCGAGTGTTCATCCGCCATGAAGCGCCGATTGGTGGCGCGACCGCGATTGGAATTCGTCCGAGCGTTGTGCAGGGTGGTTCAGGGTTGCGTGCCGAAATCGAAGGTCGCTACGACGACGTCCCTATCGGGGAACCGGGCCTGAAGCATGCGCTCGATGGTGTGCTGATGCGAGCGTTCGAAGAGCGCGCGGTGTTTGCCATCGCGAACCCGGCGGATGGTGTTCCCGATCCAAGCGATGCGTTCTGGCTCGCGCTTGTTCCTGAGTTGCGTCCGTCACCCGCGATGCGCGCGAATCTCGCGGGTGAGCGATTGCTCGTCGTTGGAGCGTCGTCGCGCGCGGCGGCGCCCGCAATGGCGGTTGCCTGGCGCGTGGATGACTCGGTGCAGGCCGAACGCGATCAACGCCTGCAGATGCGCGGAGTGCTCTGCGGCCTTGTGCGCGCGACGGAGCAGGGCGCCGCAACCCCGCGCGGCGCGGATGAGGCCACTCGGCCTGACGCGCGCATCCAACCGAAGCGCGAGGCCCCGCCAACCACGGACCCAGGAACGGAGCCAGGAACGGAGCAGTCCGGAACCGCGCTTGGTCCGTTCTTCGATCGATACCTCGGTAAGTCGTTCAAACTGGGCGACTGCATCCTCTGTTGGAGCACCGTGCGCACGCCGTGTGGCGGCTGGCAGGTGTACGCAAGCGACAACGAATGGCTCGGTGACGTTGCAGAGCGGCTCGAGCGCTCGAGTTGTTCGGAGGAGGGGAAGACTCCCGCTGGTGGCATTGGTTTTTGCGATGGTCCACGCGCCGCAAGCGTTCTGAGGCGTTGGAGACCACTTGCCGGCGAGGATCCGAACGATCGCGTTGGCCGAGGCATCGACGCACTTGCGGCGACGATCGAGCAGCTCGGTCGATTGCGATTCGCGTACGAGTCGCCGGCGCCAGGTCGATTGACCGCACGCATCGATCTTGAACCACTCGGTACGCTGCGGCCTCCGCAGCCAGCGGGCGGAGTTTCGAGCGGTCCGCGGTAACAGCGTGTTTTGAGAGCCTACGAAGACGTTTGGTGATCGTGATTGAAGCTCGCGCTCTGTTCGCAAGCCTCTTCCGCCTCGCCTGTCGCTGCGAATCATCGGTGGGTGCGCACGAACAGAGATGCCAACGCGTCATGAAGGTTCTCCAGTCCTCACTCCTTCGCTCGGAATCTGCAGAAACGCTGCGGCGTGCATCGCGTCACCCGCTGATCGCGCGGGTTGCGGACGGATTGGTTCGTGCGGAGGTCGACGCAACGGAGCGCGTTCTACTGCTCGTGAGTGGCGGGAGCGATTCGATGGCCTTGCTCGTCGCAATGGCTGCATTGGCAGATCGTGTTTCGGGTTCAACGCGATCGTCGATTGCGGTACTCACCGTCGATCATGGATTGCGCGAAGAGTCGGCGATGGAGGTACAGCTTGTGGCCTCGGCCGCACGCGCGCTTGGAATAGAGACCTGTGTCTGCGAGCGCGTCGAGATGAAAGCCGATGCAAACATCCTTGCGGCAGCTCGTGACGCGAGGTACCAAGTTGCCGTCGCGGTCGCGCGGCGGCTTGCAATTCGAACGCTCGTCGTCGCGCACCAAGCGGAAGATTGCGCGGAATCGCTGCTTCTCGCTCTTGAACGCGGCGACGGACTTGAAAGCCTCGCGCGACTTCGACCAAGGCGCATGATGCACGATTGGCATGGTGTGACCATCGCGCGACCGTTGCTCAACATTCCTCGCGCGGAATTGCGGTCGTTTCTCACAGACTGCACGGTCGATTGGATCGAAGATCCGAGTAACGCGCTACACGCGCGCGGGGCGATGCGCGAAGAGCCGGCGATCGCGTCGCTTGTGGAGCGAGTCGCTCGTGGGCTTGGCAATCTCGCGGATGAGGCGCTGGAGTGCATCGCGTGGCGCGAGCGCTGTATCACGGAGATTCTCGACAGCGATGGGACGAGTTGCACGCGTCAAGCGTTTGACAACTTGCCGATCTCATTTCGATGCGCCTTGATTTCGCAGATGGTTCGAAAGAGCGGAGGCGAAATGTCGCGCTCGATGATCGAGATGGCAGTCACGAGCGATTCGCGCGCACCGCGTCGCTTCCGATCGACCAACGGCATGGAGCTCACGATCGATGCGCGACGCGTACAAATCGCGCGTTCAGAGTTCACGGCACCAAGAGACACTCGCCCTTGAATCGGTCGCTCACGCACGTCACAACGCCATCTTCAATCTTCACGACCATTGGACTCGCGACGAGATAGTTCGGGCCCGTCGGCAGCAGCAGCGGCTCGCAGCCAACGCAGACGATCGGTTCGTGTTCCTCGCCAGTGTCCGCTTGCGGAATGCCATCGGCGGGTGGAATCTCGACTGTGAACACTTGCTCGACGCGCGGCGCCGAGAAGAACTGATCGAAGAGCGAGTGGCAGGCGTGGCAGTTTGCCATGTAGAAGACGACGAAGGTGGTCTGCCCTCGCGTCCGCTCGGCGAGGCCGGGCAGCGACGCGCCGATGGGCGTCTCTTCGACGCGCCGACCTACGAAGGGATGCATGTCGAAATCGACGTTGACGACCTTTGGCCCGGCTGGCTTGGGCGCAATCTCAACAGGGCGGTTTGGATCGGTCGCACGACC
>JBEIJG010000209.1:0-5948 GCA_040380385.1 Phycisphaeraceae bacterium
GGCATTCGTCAGGAACGCCGTCATTGTCTGCGTCTTCGCTGATGCCGAACGCGATGTCGCACTCGTCGGGGAAACCCGTGCTGTTGCAATCCTGTGCGCTGCCGTTTGCGATCTCTTCCGAGTCGACGATGCCGTTGTTGTTGCAATCTTGATCGATGGTCGTCGAGCAGCGGAACTTCGCGACGGTGTTCGCGGTCAAGCTCAGGGTGCGTGCGTTGTTGGCGGCGACATCACCTGTTGCCGAGCCACCAACCTCAACATAGATGTTCGAGTAAATCGGATAGAGGACAGGCACGCCGGCAGCCATGATGGTGCCTTGGAGTGCGCCGCTATTGGAGAAGAGCCACGCATGGGAATCTGAGAAGTAGCCGTTGCAAGCGGGAACAGAAGTGATTTCCGCGCACGCGCCCATGTTGAAACCAATGAGTTTCGCGGCGACGAACGTATCGGGAGCGGCGTTCACCGAGTAACCGAAGCTCTCGCCGCCACCGATGCCGATGAATCCAATGCCGCCCTGCGCGGAGGGCTCTTCATAGAGCATCACCAAGTCGGCGGCGAACTGATCGCGCTTCGCTTGCACACCATCATTCCAACCGTCCGCGGGGTTTTGGAGCTGAAGGAGGTCGTCGGCGATGTTGCCCGTCGAGTCATCGGGTGCCGCCCAATATCCCGCGATGCGAATGCGTGGAATCGATTGCGACGCCGACAAGCCTTGATTGGCAATCGCGATGTCTTCGGCAACTTGTGCTTTCAGCGCTTCGACGTTGCCAGCGAAACTCGCGAGGCAGTCCGGCGTGTAGGCGATGAGGAGATCAATGATCGCGCCGGTGTCTTGGCAACCTTCGCCCGCGATGCCACCCTCGCCGCTGGCAATACTTCCCTCGCCGCCGGCAGCGCGTTGATCGCCTGGGCCATCAAGCGCATCAGGCGAAAGTGGGGCGAGGATGTTTGGTTCTGGCGTTGCGCGCGACCAGTACTCGCCGCCGATACCGAACTCATCTTCGCCTGTCGCGAGCGACCACTCTTCGAATCCAGTCTTCGGCGTGTGTCGCACGCGACCAGAGACGAGCCCGCGCGTCAGTGCGATTTCTGCACTTGCGCCGACCATATGATCGGCGAAGAGGAAGACGACGGAATCTTCGCTTTGAAGCATGCGCTCGACGAGCGGGAGTTCGAGTTCGCGCCCACCGGGGAGAATGAAGAGCAACGACTCGCCAATCGCAAGTCGTGCAGCGTCAAAGCGTGGGAAGTTCCAACGGAACGGGGCGCTTGCAACGACGTCGACTGCGGAGTGTTGACGCGCGTCGGCGATGCCAAGTTTCGCGAGGCCTGGATCGACGATCGCGAGATCGGCATCACGCGCGGCGTCTTCGACAGAGCGAAACGCAAGGCTCGCCGGAAGTGCAGCGAGTGCACAGGCGGAGAGAAGCGAGGTGAAGACTGCGGATCGTCGTAGTTCGTGCATGTCGTGTCGCCGTGTCGGTCGCTGTTTCGCTGGTTGGAAACAGCTTTGGCTTTGCCCGCCTGAACAAACACTCTCAAACATCTCGCCCAAACGTCTCTCTCAAGACGCGCGTTGCCCGCGCGTGCTGGAAGAGACGTTCCAAAAATCTCACGTGAGCTCGAGCGGTGTGCTCAAGCTCACGAGCTTCTCCCAAACGCGTGCGATGACTCGGCGACGTTCGGTGAGACCTCGCGTACTCGCAAGGTCCGACCAAGGTTCTCGCAGAGTGCGGCGACGGACCAACAGCCCGCCGCAACCGCACGTCCGCACATCATCGTCTGATCCACCGACAATGCAAGCCAACTGCCGTCACAGCCGGGATTTCGGCGCGATTTCTCGTTGGATCAACGTGTCTCTTCGCGTGCGCTCAAGCCGAACTACGCAAGTGACTTCTCAGCCGCGGGCAGTGCATGCACGTCCGCGAGTTCGACAGCCGTTCGTTGGTGACGCTGCAATCGGCGGGCGATCGGTTCAGTGCGCCCTGTCGAGGCTCGGCGATTGCGACAGCACGCCGCCGAATCGTCGCTCACGGCCCGCGAAGGCGCGGATCGCTGCGTGGAAGTCGTCGACCGAGAAGTCGGGCCACAGGACCTCGGTGACGTGCAATTCCGCGTAGGAAATCTGCCACAGGAGGTAGTTTGAGATGCGCATCTCGCCAGCAGTTCGAACGAGAAGGTCGGGGTCGGGGATACCCGCCGTGTAGAGGCGGCTCGCGAAGGTCGCCTCATCGATCTCGTCGGGGCGGAGGCGGCCAGAGAGGACGTCCGCTGCGAGCGCGCGTGCGGCATCCGCGAGTTCTGTCCGAGAACCGTAATTCAATGCAAGACAGAGGGTTAGGCCGGTATGTGCCGCGGTCGCGCGCTCGGTCTCATCGAGTTCCGCAAGCACCTCCGGCGGCAGGCCGTCGCGCCGTCCGATCCGGCGAAATCGGATGTTCTCGCGGAGCATCGTTTCGCGTTCGATGCGAAGGAACTCGCAGCAGAGGAACATGAGCGCGGCGACCTCATCGGCGGGGCGCTTCCAGTTCTCGCTCGAGAACGAATAGAGCGTGATCGCTTCAAGCCCGAGGCGCGCAGCCTCGGTGACGACACGCCGCACCGTCGCGACGCCTTCGCGATGCCCAGCCGCGCGGGGGAGTCCGCGTGCTTGGGCCCATCGGCCGTTGCCGTCCATGATGACCGCGACATGCCGCGGCCAGCGGTCGCGGGGGATGTCGGCGAGGGTGGCGGGGGTGACGGTCATCAGGCGAGGGTCGCAGGCGGGGATCGCAGGCGAGTATTGGTCGTGCGGATTACCCAACCTATCGCGCGACGGCAAAGCGTTCGTTTGATTCGAACGTCTGCGTGCGTTCAGGACCGACGCTCACGAGTTCGACCGGAATACCGACGAACTGCTCCACGAAGCCGAGATACGCCTGCGCCTCGCGCGGGAGATCTTCGCGATCGGTGCACGTCGTGAGTTCACGTTCCCAGCCTGCGAACGTTTCGTAAACAGGTGTGAAGCCGTGCATGCGTTCCGCGTCAGGGATGAAGCGATCGGTGATGGTGCCGTCGGCGCGGCGATAGCCCACACAGATCTTGAGTTCATCGAAACCGGAGAGGACATCGAGCAGCGTGCACGCAATCGCGTCGGCGCCGCAGACCATCGCGCTGTACTTCACAGCAACGAGATCAAGCCAGCCGCAGCGGCGGGGGCGACCGGTCGTCGTACCGTATTCGCGGCCGCGCTTGCGGATGCGTTCGCCAGTTTCATCAAGGAGTTCGGTGACGAATGGCCCGCCGCCGACGCGCGTCGAGTAGGCCTTCATGATGCCGTAGACCTTGCCGATCATGCGGCCAGGCACGCCCGAGCCCGAAGGGATTCCGAGCGTCGAGCAGTTCGAACTCGTGACGTACGGGAAGGTGCCGTGATCGATGTCGAGAAGACATGCGTTCGCGCCCTCGAAGAGAACCGTGCGTCCATCCTTCATCGCATCGTGGACAAGGTAAACGGTGTCGGTGATGTGTGGGCGCAAGCGTTCGCCCGCAGCGGCGAAGCGATCCGCGAGTTCACGCGGAACAAGCGGCGTGACGCTTGCGCCGAGCGCTTCGAGTTCCGCCATACGCAGGCCGCAAATCGTTTCGAGTTTGCGCAAGAGCAGCGCATGATCGAGAAGATCACCCATGCGAAGCGCGGTGGAGCGGCGAACCTTGTCGGAGTACGCGGGGCCAATGCCGCGACGCGTGGTGCCGATTTGGCCAGCACCAGTCTTTCCAGACTTCTTCTCGAGCAATTCCTCGAGCGCCGCGTCCTGCTCCTTGTGGTAGGGCATCACGACGTGCGCACGATCGGAGATACGCAGGTTGTCGCCGATTGCGACGCCGCGCTTCCGCAGGCCTTCGACCTCGTCGAGCAGTTTCTCAGGGTCGACCACGACGCCGTTCCCGACGATGTTGACCTTGCCTGGGCTGAGAATTCCCGATGGGATCAGGTGCAATGCGTAACGATCGCTGCCGACTTGCACGGTGTGACCAGCGTTCGCGCCGCCGTTGTAGCGGACGATGCAGTCAAAGCGGCTCGTCAAGAGGTCGACAATCTTGCCCTTGCCTTCATCGCCCCATTGGAGGCCAACGACGGCTGCATGTGGGGGGGCGGCATGCGGAGGTACGTTGTGGTGTTGGAACGGGCTCAAGCGCGCAGTTTAGCGGCGGCTTCAGCGCGTTGGGCACGTCGCAAACTCAGGCCGCGGGCTTCTGTTGCTGCGGCTGAGCGGCTTGCGGCGCGGAGGGGGATTCCGCGCGCGGGACCGGAATGCGGATGTTCGAGCCGCAACCACGACAACGAACAAGCTTGCCCCGAGCGCTCGAGGGAACGGCGAGCACGCGCTGGCACCCGAGATTCGGGCACATGATCCGGATTACTTCATCGCCTGCCATCGGAAAGCCTCCGCGTACGCCAAGAACTTGGCGCCAACAACTTGCGCCGAGAACCCGACGCAGGGGGCGGATCGGCTGTTTCGAGGCGCGGCTTGAGCCTGATCGTGAGATCGGAGGTGGATGGGGCGATCCCCTATCCTGCGGACGTGGCAGATGTACGAATTCACGGAGCAGCGACGGATGAAGGAGCCGAGGCGCGACGCGCGGCGGGCGGTGCGGTGTCGCGACTGGCGACGGCGCTCCCGAGCGGGCGGCATCGCGCACGCGGCCTCTACGTCCACGTCCCGTTCTGCTTTCACAAGTGCCATTACTGCGACTTCTACTCGTTCGTGGATCGTGAAGGTCGAACAGGGGAGTACCTCGCGCGCCTCGCGCACGATGTGACGTGGACGCTCGCGCGCGTCGAGGGAGAGATCGAGACGGTGTTCGTTGGCGGAGGAACGCCGACGTTGCTTTCGGCTGAAGAATTGCGGGCTTTCACGGCAGAGATTCGCCGATTTCCGCTCGCGCGCAACGTCGAGTGGACCGTCGAAGCGAACCCTGAAACGATTGATCTCGAGAAAGCGCATGTACTCAAAGATGCGGGCGTGAACCGCGTCTCGATCGGCGCGCAGAGTTTCGAACCGCGGCACTTAAAGACGCTCGAACGTTGGCATGATCCGGCGAACGTTGCGCGCGCGGCGGGCTACTTGCGCGAAGCGGGCATCACGAATTTCAACCTCGATCTCATCTTCGGTATTCCCGGCCAGGCGCTCGCCGAGTGGCGCAGCGATCTCGCGCGTGCATTGGAGATTGGGCCTGAGCATCTTTCGTGTTACGGGCTCACGTACGAGGCAAACACCGCGATGACGAAGCGGCTCGAGCGCGGCGAGTTTGAGCCGTGTGACGATGGACTCGAAGCCGAGATGTACGAAGCGACGGTTGAGATGCTGGCTGCGCACGGCTTCACGCGCTACGAGGTGTCAAACTTTGCACGCGCCGGCCGCGCGTGTCAGCACAACCTCGTCTACTGGCGCAACGAGTCGTGGTGGGCGCTTGGGCCGAGTGCGAGTGGATCGATCGCGGAGACGCGCTTCAAGGTTGTCCCGCGGCTTGGCGATTGGCTCGCGCGCGGCGCGGCGGAAGACGATTCGGCGCCGGTTGTGGATGTCGAAGGGCCAGACCCCGCGCGCCGTACGAGCGAAGCATTGATGCTTGGATTGCGGCTTGCCGAGGGCGTATCGGGCGAACTCGAGCGTCGTGCGATTGCGCTTGAGCCCGCGCGCGCGAAGGTGATTGCGCGTGCGATCGCCGATGGTCTACTCGAGCGCGATCTGGCCGCCGATCGCTTGCGCTTCACCGCGCGCGGCATGATCCTCGCGAACGAGGTGCTGGTGCAGTTGGTGTAGCGGTCGCCGCTGCAGCGGCGCCCTTTGGCGCGATTCACGCCAGAGCGAGCGCTCGAACAACGCATCTCGGCCCCCTCGGATTCACTCCGAGGGGAGCCGGCCAGAGCGAGCAAGTTGCGAAGCAGGTTGCGAGCGCTCAAA
>JBEIJG010000210.1:0-5946 GCA_040380385.1 Phycisphaeraceae bacterium
CGGCTATCACGCGATCAGCAAAGACGGACTCGTGTTTGAGCGTGTGGACGATCTCAAGCTGCCGTCGACACGCAATCGCTGGTGGGGCAACTTGCTGAGCGACGGCGGCACGCTGTTCTTCTTCGGAACAGGCCCAGGACCTTGGCCGCTCACAAGCGCGGATGGCATGCAGTGGAAGGTCGACGCGAGGCCGATCGCGATGCCGGGCGTTGATCCGGCGGCGCTTCGTTCGCGTGACGGCGGGCTCCTTGTGATTGCCACGAAAGAGCCGCTTCCGAAGACGACGCCCGAATCAGAGTCGTCGAACGCGCCTGCTTCCGCTGCGAACTCTGACACCCACACACCACGCACCGAGTAGTGGATGCGCACTTCGCGTTTCATCCTCGCAGCTTTTGGCGGCGCAGTGATCGCGAGCTGACCACGGCGCACCCGAGGTGCCGAGCCGCCGCCAACCGACCACGCCACTCACAACTCACCACGCATCCATCACCACTCTGGCCCGCCCGAATAGCGGCCGTAAACATCCGCCATCGCCTGCACCTGCTCACCGAGCGTGCAGCGCACGAGGCTCGCAGCGACAAGCGCGGGCATCACGTTCTCGCCCTTGCGGGAAGCGGCGCGAATCGCATCGAGCGCGTTCTTCACATCGAGCGGCGAGCGCGCGGCGCGCATCTTCGCGAGACGCGCGTTCTGCTCGGACTCGACCGTGTGCGGGATCTCGAGGATGTCGACCTGCTTCTCCTCGTTGCCCTCGGGGTATGCGTTCACGCCAACGACGATGCGGTCGCCCGCTTCCATCTCTTGGCCGAAGCGGTAGCTCGCTTCAGCGATCGAGCGGCGGAAGTAACCCTTGTGCACGCCCGACACGACACCGCCCATGTCATCAATCTCCTTGATGATCGCGTTGGCGTCCTTCTCCATTTGGTCGGTGAGCGCCTCGACAAACCACGAGCCGCCGAGCGGATCGACGGTGCGATGGACGCCCGACTCGTGCGCAATGATCTGCTGCGTGCGCAGCGCGACGCGCACGGCTTGCTCGGTCGGGAGACCAAGCGTTTCGTCCATCGAGTCGGTGTGGAGGCTCTGGCAACCGCCGAGCACACCCGCCATCGCCTGCAGCGCCACGCGCACGATGTTGTTGAGCGGCTGCTGCTCGGTGAGCGAGCAACCCGCAGTCTGGACGTGCGTGCGCATCAAGAGCGAACGCTCGTTTTTCGCGCCGTAACGCTCCTTCATCGCCTTCGCCCAAATGCGGCGCGCGGCGCGCAGTTTGCAGATCTCTTCGAAGAACTCGTTGTGGCTATTGAAGAAGAACGAGAGCCGCGGCGCAAAGCCGTCGACGTCGAGGCCGCGCTTGATGCACTCTTCGACGTACTCCATGCCGTCGCGCAGCGTGAACGCAAGTTCTTGCGTCGCGGTCGAACCTGCTTCGCGGATGTGGTAACCCGAGATCGAAACCGAGTTCCACTTCGGCAAGTGCTGCGCTGCGAACTCAATCGTGTCAACGACGAGTTTCACGTGCGGCTCCGGCGGATAGATGAACTCGTTCTGCGCGTGGAATTCCTTCAGAATGTCATTCTGCAGCGTGCCGCCGAGCGACGTCCACGGAACATCGCGCTCCTTCGCGTGCGCGAGATACATGCCCCAAATCACAGCCGCGGGCGCATTGATCGTCTGCGACACCGTCACCTCGCCGATCGGAATGTCGGCGTACAAGCGGTGCATGTCTTCGATCGAACTGATCGCAACGCCGCAACGGCCCACTTCGCCCGCCGACAGCGCGTCGTCGGAGTCGCGGCCCATGAGCGTCGGCAAATCGAACGCGGTCGAGAGACCCGTATTCGCCTTCGTGCCCTTTGCGTTGTTGAGGAGGTACTTGAAGCGCTGGTTGGTGTCGTCGGCCGAGCCGAAGCCCGCGAACTGACGCATAGTCCAAAGGCGCGAGCGGTACATCGTCTTGTGGACACCGCGCGTGAACGGGTACTGCCCTGCTTCGCCGATGCGCGGATGCGCGCGCGTCGGGTCGACCGGATCGTGCGTGAGCACCGTGTCGGGGCCATAGCGCTCGCCGACAACGTAGCCCGAGAGAGTCACGGTCTCGGGTTCGACCTTTTCGGAGTGCGGGGCTTGAAGCGCGGACGTCGGATGGGCAGTGCTCATATCGAATCGCCTGTTGAGTTTGGGTGGTTGCCCGCGCGCGCCTGAGCGACGCCGAAGGCAAGCCGGAAGAATAGCAGCGACCGCGCGTGGACTTCAGCATTCGGGCATGGGAAGGGATCTGAAGTCATCGGAGGATGCGATCACAACAGGCGAAAGCTCTCGGCGAGCCCGCCGCGCGTGCCAGATAACCGCAAGATCTGCGCCGAGCCGTCATAATGCGGCCATGCTCGACGGACTTGAAGAGGGAGAGACACTTCCGCCGCCCGCCGTGGACGGACTCAGCGCCACGCTCTCGTTTGAAGCCACGGAAGCGACCTCCGCGTCGCTTGAACTCAACGGCGTGCCCTGCGTGCGTGCGATTGTCGTGGAGGCACACAGCCGTATCGCAGGCGCGCACCTCGCGCTCTCGGTCGAAGGTCACCCAACCTGCGACGTCCTGCGGCCGGTGGAACCCATCGATGCTGGCATCACGCTCGCGGTCGATTGCGAGCATCTTCGTCTTCCGCTGTCGGTGTTGCGCGCCTCAACCGAGCGCACGCACGTTGACATCCACGTGCGTCTCGTCTCTTCGGAAGGTTCGACCGTCGCGCGAGCAACCCATCGCATCGCGATTGCGCCCGAGACACATTGGTCGGGCATGGCGACACACTGCGAGTCGCTCGCTGCGTTTGTCACACCAAACTCCCCTGCCATCGCCGAACTCCTGCGCGACGCGTCCGCGCGTTTGAAAGACAAAACGGGATCCGGTGCACTCGACGGCTACCTCTCGGGAAATGCTGCGCGCGTGCAACGCATGGCCGAAAGTTGCTACGAAGCGCTCGCATCGCGTGCGATTTCGTACGTCGTGTTGCAAGCAAGCTTTGAGAAGACAGGCCAGAAAGTTCGCACCGCGGCGGATGTCCTTCGCGATGGATTCGGTAACTGCCTTGATCTCTCAGTGACGCTTGCATCGCTCCTCGAAGCCTGCGGACTTTGGCCGATGCTCGTCCTCGGCGATGAGCACGCGACGGTCGCGTTCGCCACGATGGATGAACACTTCGCAGACGCCGTGCACGAAGGCGCTACTCGCCTCGTGAATCGCCGCGCACTCGGCGAAGTGCGCGTCATCGAAGCAACTGCGCTCTGCGGCGACCCAAAGAGTTTCGGCGAAGCACTCACCGTCGGCGAACGTTGGCTTGATCGACTTTCGCCGGCATCGATGGTCGTCGACGTGCGCGCCGCACGAAATGCGGGATTTCATCCGCTCCCCGAAGTGATCGCGCGCAACGAGCGCGACGATGAAGCGCCCGTCGAACCACCAGCACACGATTACAAAATCGTCCAGCCCGCCGATCTGCCGCCGCTGCCCAAGCCGAAACTCACTCCGCGCGAATCTCGGCTTGAATCGTGGAAAAAGAAGCTGCTCGATCTCACCCTCCGCAACCGACTGCTCAACGACCGCGACGCCGCGGGTGTACCACTCGTTGCGGAAGGCGACGCGACAATCGCGCTCCTCGAGAACATCCTTTGGGATGAGAAACGACTTCTCCTTCGCGCACGCGGCGCGATGCGCGAGATGACCGCAGAAGCGTGCGAAGAAGAACTCCGAAGCGGCACGCTGCGCGCGCAACTCGACGACGCAGAACTCTTCAAGCGCGCGACCAAGGCGTACCGTGATGGAAAGAGCTCGCTTGAAGAGACTGGCGCACGCTCGCTCTATGTCGCGCTCGGCGCGCTGGAGTTCAAGGTCGAACAACGCACAGAACCTGTACGTGCACCGCTTGTTCTGGTGCCGGTGGAAATGGAGCGTATCTCGCGCAGTGAGGGATTCCGCATCAAGGCAGTGCTTGATGACACCGTGCCAAACGTCGCGCTCGTTGAATACCTGCGCATGACGCACGGCCTCGACATTGGGCTCGCCGGACAACTCGCAGAAGATGATCGCGGTATCGACCTCGCGCAGATTCTCGCGCGCGTTCGGCAATCGGTGAAAAACGTACCGGGCGCACGCGTCCTTGCAACCGCGAAACTCGGAACGTACTCCTTCAAGAAGTTGCCGCTTTTCGAAGAGATGCGCTTGCGTGGGAAAGAGCTCTCCGCGCACCCCATCGTCGCAACGCTGCTTGAGCGCAACGCGCCAACGACGGTGCGTGATGCGAAGTTGCTCGATCCGACCGAAGTTGATCAAGCTGCGCGATTTGAATCAGTGCGTCTTCCACTTCCCGCGGATAGTTCGCAAATCGCGGCGGTGCTCTCCGCTGCTGCGGGTAGAACGTTTGTTTTGCAAGGCCCACCCGGAACGGGCAAGAGCCAGACCATCACCAATCTTCTCACCGAGTGTCTTGCCCGCGGCAAACGCGTGCTCTTTATCGCTGAAAAGAGTGCGGCACTCGAAGTGGTGAGTGAGCGATTGCGGAAGACCGGCCTCGGCGCATTTGCGCTCGATTTGCATGCCGATCACGCGACCAAGACGAATTTCGTCACGCAAGTGAAAGATGCGCTTGAGGCAATCGATGCGCGCGCGACGGCAGGTGCTGCGAACTTTGCGCAAACCGCAGCGCAACTCGATCGCACCAGTGCGCGCGTGGCGTCTGCAGGCAACGCCTTGCATGCGTCGCATCGAAAGAGCGCGAAGAACAACGCGAGCGAGGGTTTCAGCACTTCCGCAGGCCTGACTCCGCACGGAGGCCTCAGTGCGCATCGGGCAATCGAGCGTGCGCTTGCGCTCAGCGAACGCACGAACGACGCGATTCCGCACGCAGCGCTTGTGAACCAGCTCGATGGGTCGCTCCCGCGAGACGCGACGTCCGCCGACCTCGCACAGCGCGTCGAGTGCGTTGATCGCCTCGTTGCGGCGTTCGATGAGCTTCCCGAAGAGAGCGCAGCGGATCTCGCCGACTTCGAGCCAACGCGCCTGCTTTCGCCTGAAGATGCCACGCACCTCGCGCAGGCAGCTCGCGCCGCAACGGCAACGATCGAAGCGCTCGCCGAACCCGCTCGCGCATTGGCTGCTGCACTTGGAGTACCGACGTCTTCTGAGTTCGGTGCAATGCAAGCGCAGGTTGATCTCGCGATGTCCATCGACATCACGCACGTCGCTGCGGCACCGCTCGCAACCTGCGCGCTTGCGCCTGATGCTGCGACGCAACTCGACGCGCGCGCTCGTGCTGTCGAACTCGCAGAGGCTGCGCACGTCGCCCGGACCAACATGCGTGCGCGATTCGACGATGCCGTCCTCACGCTTCCACTCGCGTCACTTGCTGGTGATTTGCGCGCCGCGCGCGAGAAATTCGTCCTCTTCCGCTGGCTTGCGGCCCGAAAGGCGCGCGCAGAACTCGTACGCCTTGCGAAGTCGCCGCCCCCGACCGCGCTCGAAGAATTGCTGCGCGAAATCGAGTCGCTTCTTGCGGCAAAGAGCGCGATCGACGCAGCTGCATCCGTTGCACACGACGCGCGCATCTTCGCCGCATCTCAAGCGGGAACCGATGACGCAATCGACTTCACATCCGCACGTCGTGCAATCGAATCTGCACGCGCGTTTGCTCGCACCGCACGCGCGTCGATGCCGAAAGAAATCGCGCTTCTCGCGTGTTGTGTCCCCAACACGATTCGCGATGGTTCGCTAGAAACAGCGCGCACAGAGGCGAAGCGTGCACTCGAGGTCGCGAAGTCTGCCCTCCTTCCACTCACGGATTTCGGCGCAAATCCCCCATTGCACGCGGCAACTTCGCGCCTCTCGACAACGTGCGAGCGACTCGCGCGCGTCGCTCGCGCCGAGCGCACGATCCCCGCGTGGAGTACCTTCAC
>JBEIJG010000211.1:0-5941 GCA_040380385.1 Phycisphaeraceae bacterium
AGACTCCGATCCTCGGCAATGACAAGCGTCGTGCCGCGCTTGATCGGATCGTGAAGGGCCGCGTTTCGGATCTTGTCTATCGCTTCCTCAATGTGGTCGCCGCGCACGGTCGCGCTGGCCGCATTGCCGACATCGCCGATGCGAAGTTTGACGCCGCCGATCATGTTCGGATCGCTGTACTGGTGAAGCACGGCGTCCTTCGAGAACGCTTCCTTCACGCGCGCCTTCACGGTCGCGATCACCTCATCGGAGGCGCGACCATCGACCGTGAACATGTCGACTTCGACGCGACCGAGTCGCTCTTGCAAGAGCGCGTCGAAGGCGTCGGCGATGTCCGCGATGCGACCAGCGCGACCGTGCGCGGCGATCACGTTGAGGAAGCGATAGACAAGATCGGAAACGCGACCCTTCACGATGCGGTCGAGCGCCGCGCGGCGCTTGTCGTTGCCGAGGATTGGGGTCTTCAGGAATTCCGCGAAGCGTTTGTCGGCGCGCACGATCTCCGCGAAATCGCGGAGTTCCTCAGCGCACGACTCGGCAGCAGCGTTGCCACCCTGTCGATCGCACACCTCGAGGAGGCTCTGCGCGTACACGCTTGCGATTTCGTCGATGTTCTTTGTAGTTGCCATCGTGTGACGCTCTGTCAGGCGTGAACGAACTCAGTTGCGGGCGCGCGAAAGTTCAGCGAGGCTCTCGGAGACGAGGCGCGATTGATCGCCTGCACCGACTTCGCGACGAAGGATCTTCGACGCCATGGTCGTCGCGAGCGCAACGGCGTGGTCGTTGATTTCCTTGACGGCCGATTGTTTCGCGCTCTCGATGTCTGCAATCGCGCGCGCCTTCATTTCCGAGAGTTCCGCATCGTTCTTCGCGCGGAGTTCGTCGGCCACCTTGCGGGCGGTCGCTTGCGCAGCCGCGATGGTCGCGGTGGCTTCGGCTTGCGCCTGCTGAAGCTTCTCTTCGAACTTCTTCTGCGCAGATTGCGCTTCGTGGCGCGCCTTCTCAGCCGCGTCGATTTCGCTCTTGATCTTCGCGTAGCGCTCATCGAGGCCAGCGATGATGCGCGGCCAAACGAGCTTCGAAAGCAACAAGAAAAGGCCGAGCGTGACCACGATCGCGGTGCCGTAGGAAAGCAACTTGAACGCGAGCGGGTTCACAGCGCCGCCTTCGGCTGCGAGCGTGACTGGGAGAAGAGTGAGCGCGTTGGTCATAGTGTGGGCTCGATTTCGAGCGAACTCTGGTGCAATTTCAAACTGCGATCCCGAAACACGTCACCGCGGTTCGGGAGAATCGGTCGAGGCGGGTTTCCCCGCCCCGACCGGAGTGACTTCATACTTCCACCGAACTCGGATCAACCGAGCACCGCGAGGAGACCGACGACGACCGCGAAGAGCGCGACGCCTTCGATGAGTGCTGCGGTGAGGATCATCTGGGTCTGGATGCTCGACGCAGCTTCTGGCTGACGTGCGGTCGCTTCGACGGCCGAGCCACCGATGCGGCCGATGCCCATACCGGCACCGATCGCGCCGAGAGCGGCGCCGATCGCGGCGAGACCCTTGGTCATGTCTGCGCCACCGGCGGCGGCGTCAGCGCCATCCTGGCCGAAGGCCGGAGCGGCGATGAAGGCGGCGAGGGCGGCGAACGGAACGATCTTCGAGAACTTGCTCATTGCTGACTGTGCTCCAAATAGGTTTGGTCTTTGCTCGGACGCCGTGGGACGCGCCGGTTGAAGGACGAATCATTCAGCCGGGCCTCCCACGAGCCCGGATTTGGTTTGTTCAGTGCGCGTGCGCACCGTGGCCGTGGCCATGGGCGTGGTCGTCGTGACCGTGCGCATGGTCGTGGCCGTGATCGTGGTCGCCGTGGTGGCTCATCATGCCAATGAACACAGCGGTAAGGAACATAAAGACGAATGCTTGGAGGAACGCGACGAAGAGTTCGAGGACCGAAATCGCGATCGCTGCGACAACCGACACCGCGGACACCGGAATCGCCAAGCCCCAGCCCTTCGCGCTGTACGCGAGCGCACCGAAACCGAGCAGCGTGGCGAGCAGCGTGTGACCCGCGACCATGTTCGCGAAGAGACGAATCGAGAGCGCGGCTGGCTTGATGAAGAGACCGAGGATCTCGACAACGAGCATGATCGGGACAACTGCCTTCAGCATGATCGGCCCGTAGAGGAGATCCTTGCCGCCAGCCATGTGCTCGATGAAGCCCTTCACGCCGAGATCGCGGAAGCCTTGGTAGAGAATCGCGAAGAAGCTGAGTGTCGCGAGACCTGCTGTGACCGCGATGCTCGCAGTGGCGGTGCCGCCGAACCAAACCGGCGTTTCGCCGTGGCCAAGCTCATGCTTGTGACCCAAGAGCGTGAACACAAACTCTTGGATGTCCATGAAAGGGATCATGCCGAAGAGGTTCAGGACGAGGATGAAGAAGAAAATCGTGAGAAGAAACGGGGGGAAGCGTGCTGTTGCGTCCTTGCCAAGCAGCGGCTGGATCACACCATCACGAAGCCCCTGCACCATCACTTCGACGATCTGCGCGATGCGGCCCTTCGTGAGATAGCGATCGGTGCCGGCGCTCGATGGGCCGGTTTCGATCTGCTTGGCCGCCATCGACAGGACGATGAACACAACCACTGCGCCGACAACGAGCGAGATCGCACTCAGCGCGACCTTGTAGTCGCCGATCGCGAAACCGTGCACATCCTTGTCGACGACGTGCTCGATCGGGTTTCCGCCGGCCGCAAGAAGCGACGGCGCGAGATCGATGATCGAGATGAGACTGTTGCTGAGAATCATGAAGGAACTCATGAAGGAAGTTCACACGGGCGAGAATGCACACAGGTCACGGAACGCTGTCGCGCGGCTTACCTCGCTCGTGAGCGGGGCTGCGATTCGTGAAAACCTTCACGAAGTCGCACCGCGAGTCTCGACAAGCGCGCGGACTGCTCCGCGTCTTGCCATCCAACACATGTCGGCGCTGTCGGCGTTAAGACTCACGCGCCGACGTGCTTGCAGTTGAAGACGCGGGACGCGTCGCCGTCTGCATCGACTGCATCGCCTGCATCATCGTCACGATGTCCGCGACGAGGATGATCAGGTACCCCACGAGCGACCCGATCAAGACTGGTCGGGCCTCCGCGAGGAGGAGAAAGTATAACGAGAGTGCCAAAAGCGGTGTGAGCACGAATCGCACCAACGTCGAGGCGAGATACGCGTTCGCAACACCTTGGGCGGGACTCAAGAGCGCACCAAGCACGGTGCCTGCGAGATGCGCAACGATCGCGGCCGAAAGCCCGAGAAGTACACCTTTGTAGATGGGCGGCGGGAAGTTCCAGCCTTGGTGAATGACCGCCCACAGGATCACAAGTCCTGCGCCCACAGCGAGATGCACTGCGAGGAGTTTCGCAAGCGGGAAGACGGGGAGCGAAGTGGACGCCGGGGCTGCCGGAGCGACCGACGGTTTGCGCGATTCAGATTCAGCCTGCATGGTGGGGTCCTCCGTCGGGTCCGCCGTCCGTTCCGCCGTTCGTTCCGCCGTCCGTTCCGCCGTCCGTTCCTCCAAGGTCTTGCCCCGCGCGATTTTGCCCGCGGGTCTCGGAATTCTCGCTGTGCGCATTTGCGCCGCTTTGCTCTGAACTTCTCCGGACGTTTTGGGCTTGGCTCTTGTCGGCTTTACTCGCCGTCCCCTCAGTCCTGGCTTCACCCATCTTGGCCTCACCCATCTTGGCCTCACCCATCTTGGTCCCACCCATCTTGGTCCCACCCGTCGCGGGCGTCTTCGGACGCCATCCGGGCCGCGACGGCCGCGGCGGCGGCTTCTTCAGCGCCAAGCGGAACACCGTCACCATCGCCACGGCAATTCCCGCGATCGAACCTACGACGATCCAGCGATTCTTCGTGCCGAGGAGATAGTCGAGCCCGTAGCCAAGCAGCACCCCCGCCGCCACCTCGCTCATCATTTGTGAGCCGAGACCAAGGAGCGATGCATCGACGGAGGTGAAAAACGCCTTCTGGCGCACCGCGGATTGGCTGCGCGTCGACGAAACCTGATCGTCCGCCGACACGTCGCCCTGCCGTTCGAGTGACGGTTGAGTCGTGTCTCCACTCGATTGTGCTTGTGCGTCGCGAGAGTTCGAAACTCTCGTCGCCCGCCCGCTTTCATCGTTCATCCCTCCACCGTACCATCTCGGCCCCATGGCGATCCGCGACGAAGAAGTCATCGATGTGACCCCAACCCGCCTCACCCGCGGCGAAGCACTGTTCCTCCCCTCGATCTTTAAGGGGCTTGGCACGACGCTGCGTCACTGCTTCGAGAACATCGGCCGTGGTGGCTCGAACAAGAAGAACATCTGGGTCCTGCAGTACCCAGAGATGAAGCGCGACGATCGCCCGGTTGAAGAGGGTGGTCAGTATCGCCCGTACTTCCGCGGCGTTCACCGCCTCAATAAGGATGAAGACGGTCGCGTGCGCTGCGTTGCGTGCTTTATGTGCGCGACGGCGTGCCCCGCAAAGTGCATTCACATCGTCGCCGACGAAAGTCCGTGGGACGATCGCGAGAAGTACCCGAAGCAGTTTGATATCGACGAACTGCGCTGCATCTACTGCGGCATGTGCGAAGAAGCTTGCCCCTGCGACGCGATCGAACTCACGCCGCACTACGAAGTGACTGGCCTTTCGCGCCAAGAACTCATCTTCGACAAGACGAAGTTGCTGCAGGTCTACGACGAGACCGTCGGCGAAAAGCCGATGTGATAAATCGATGTGATAAATCGATGTGAGTCGAACGAGGTTTCGAGATCTCGGTCTCGTCTGATTGAGCGCTGATCTAGCGCTGCATCGGCGTTGACTCAACGCGCGATTCGATACGAATCACGCGCAAGCCATACACGAGCTGTCACTTCGGAGGCGTGCTTGGCGCGTTCGCTGGCGGCTTCTTCTCTTTCGGCTTCTCGTCTTTCTTCTTGAAGAGGTCGATGATTCCGCCGACCGCTTCGATCGCACCGGTTGGATTCTGCCGAATCGCATCACCGATGTCGGGAAGCGCGAGATCCTGTTTGAGTTTGGCGGGCTTTCCTTGCGCGTCGAAGAGCGGACCTGAAAGCTTGACGCCCACCACAAGGCTCTTCAAA
Organism: Phycisphaeraceae bacterium; assembly: GCA_040380385.1. GTDB lineage: Bacteria > Planctomycetota > Phycisphaerae > Phycisphaerales > SM1A02 > QWPT01. The sequence goes on from JBEIJG010000211.1 coordinate 5,135, forward strand.
AGCTCCGGACTCACCGAGCCGATCGACTCAAACAAACGACGCGCGTCGCTCGACCAATTGCCCGCGTCGGAAAGCGGGACTCCTGTCGTGATCGCGACGGCGCGCATCGGCGTCGCGCCGAGATCAATGTCGCCCGTGAAGACCAGCGAGTTCTTCCATCGGACCGCCAACGAATCTCCTGATGAACCCTGCGTCGTCTTTCCAGCTCGAAGCGCGAAGTCGCGGTAGACAAGGCGCCCCTTCGTGATCGTCGCGCGCAATGGTTCGATGTACGCCTCAAAGCCGTCGGTTCGGCCAGCTTGCACGGCCGACAGCAACCACGAGAGCATGCCGGAGTTCACCAACTTCACTTCGCCTGTTTCCAGCATGAATTCGCCGTCGAGCTTGCGCTTGTCACCGTCGAGTGGCCAGGAGAGCCGCGGCAACGTGCATCGCGCAGGCGCACCCGAGGACACATCGGCGAAGACTTGGTTGATCGGCGAGAGAAGTTGCTCACGCACATCCTTCGACATCTCAAAGGTCGCCGTCATCGGCTTCTCCGGCGTGACGCGCGCGAAGCCCTCTGCGAGCGTGACATTCGGGATCTCGACCTTCGCGTATCGCGCGCTGAGCGAGGCGCGCAGCGTTCCACGCGCGGCTGCAAGTCCCGATGTTTCAGCAGAGGCAGGGTTCGCAGCGGAATTCGCAACAGCGTTTGTCGGAGGGCCTGCGACAAGATTGGCGACAACATTCGCATCAAGCGCATCGCCGAGATAACGGGCCAGCGCTCCGCCGGTACTTCCGAATGCATCGATGGTCGCAGAAGGG
>JBEIJG010000212.1:0-5921 GCA_040380385.1 Phycisphaeraceae bacterium
TCCAGTCTCCGACCTCTTTCCGAACGTCGCGAAGATGGCCGATGAATTGTGCGTCGTACGCTCGATGACAAGTACGTTCAGCGAGCACACCAACGCGAACTACTTCTTGCACACGGGTCTTGGAATTCCGGGTCGTCCGTCGATGGGCGCGTGGGCTTCGTATGGACTCGGGAACGAGAACGATGATCTTCCTGGGTTCGTCGTGCTCGAAGGTGGGCTCATTCCGCCGGGCGGCCTTGACTGCTTTTCTGCGGGTTTTCTGCCAGCGCGACATCAGGGAACCGTGATGCGTCCGACGGGTGAAGCGATCGCGGATGCATCGCCGAGTGACGCGGCGGATGCGCAGGCACGCAAGCGACAACTCATCGCACGTCTGGATTCGGCGTTTGCGCATGAAGCACAAGCGGAAGCGATCGAGAGTGCGATTGCAAACCACGAGCTCGCGTATCGCATGCAGGCAGCGGTTCCCGAACTCGCTTCACTCGATGGCGAGAGTGAAGAAACCAAGGCGCTGTACGGCTTTGATGCGCCCGACGCAGCGACGCGCATTTACGCGCGTGAGTGCTGCCTCGCGCGTCGACTTGTCGAGCGCGGCGTTCGATTTGTTGAGGTGACGTGCCCGCGTACGAATGGCGATCGATGGGATCAGCACAACGATTTGCGTGCTGGGCACGAGGGAAACGCACGTGCGGTGGATCAGCCGATTGCGGCGCTCTTGATGGATCTCAAGCGACGCGGGTTGTTGGAGTCGACGCTCGTGGTGTGGGCTGCGGAGTTTGGTCGAACGCCATTCGCGCAAGGTTCCGATGGCCGTGACCACAATCCCTTCGGTTATTCGATTTGGATGGCTGGTGGCGGCGTCAAGGGTGGCACCGTGATCGGCGCAACGGATGACTTCGGGTATCGCGCGGTCGAGAAGCCCTACGAAATCCACGATCTCCACGCGACGATGCTGCATTTGATGGGTGTCGATCACCGGCGCCTGACGTTCCGGTCCGGCGGTCGCGACCACCGATTGACCGATGTCCACGGCAAGTTGATCGAAGGCGCGATCGCGTAAGAACGAGATCGGTGCCGGAATCCGTGGCGGCTGCCGATATGGCGCCGCGTCGCGCCGAACCGTACTGCACGTTTCACGGCGCGTAAGTGCCGTCAGAATCGCCACATGGAAAGCGCAGGCCGTTCGGGGCTGAAAAGGTGCGCGATTTTGTCGCCGCGATGTATCTCGTGTGCGGTGCCCGTCTCTCCCGCGGTGCGGCCAGGGGTGGTCGACCGGTTCGCCGGAGGCCATTGGATTCGCAGGGGCACGCAACCGCGCTCGGACGAGGTCCGCAGCGCCCGACTGAAGGAGCACATATGCGCACTGTTTCACTCTTCACGCTGACTTCTCTCCTCGCCACCGCCTCGGTCGCTTCGGCCGACATCGGTTACACGAAGGCCATCAGCCTCTGCCGCGGCGCGGTTCCGCAGGGCACGCTCTTGGGTATCGAGCAGCGTGAACGCAACAACGTTTGGGTTTACGAAGGCGACATGTACGACGCGGCGCTGACGACCAACTGGGGTCCGCGCTTCAATCGTGAAACCGGTGCATCGCGCGGTATCGATGTCGATGCGCCAGACGAGAGCGATCTCCCGAACCTTGAGGCGATTTTCGCGCGCTTGAGCGAAGCAGTGCTCGATTTCAGCGACGCACTTCCGATCGCGAATGAAGCCGCTGAACGCGAGGACGTCATGAAGATCGCGTTCGATCTCGAAGCGGGCATTCTCGCGTTTCAAGTTGAGTACTTCGACGAAGTCACAAAGGTCTACGTCGACAGCGTGACCGGCGGCGTGATTCCGCACCACGGCGCCGGCGACGACATTGAAGCCACGGCTTCCACGACCTCGTTGCAAGCAGGCGTTGCGCTCGCGGAAGCCGCGCTTGGTGCAGGCTGGAACTCGTTCAAAGTCGAGGCAGAACAAGAAGACGTCGGGGCGGTCGTCCAGGTTCTCCTCTTCAACGTCAAGTCTGGCATGCTCGCAGCAGCCGATGTCGTTGGCGGCGCGGTGACGACCGTCACCGAGTTCGAGCCGCTCGGTACGCAAGCCGAAAAGGTCGCTGCCATGCAGGCAAACTGGGCCGACGTGCAGACAGGACTTTCAGCGGCGCTTGGTGCCGCCGAAGCTGAGTATCCCGCGTGCGGTGTCAACGAAGTGGAGTTTGAAGTGGAAACCGAGAAGACTGGTACCGAACTCTACTGGAAGATCGGACTCGTCACGGCAGACCTCATCGAAGTCGACTTCTTTGTCGATGCGACTGCAGCCTCGGGCGGCGGATTCCGTTTCGCGACGGCTCCCATCAACGGCCTCGTTGGCGATATCGATGGCGACGGCGTGATCACGGCAGCTGATCTTTCACAACTGCTCGACGCGTGGGGCGCGATCAACCCGCCAATGGATCTCGATCGCAGCGGCCAAGTCGACGCGGGCGACATGTCGCTTCTTCTCGCCAACTGGCGCTGAAGCCGAGCTCTTCCGGTGGTTGAGTTCTGCACGCATGTGACCTCTTTCATGCAGTTGAACTCATCTGGGGAGTGCTGAGCGTGTGCCTTCATCCTTGCTGCAACGCACGGTGCATCGCTGCTCAGCACGCGGCGCGCGAAACCGCCCGCAAGTCGGCCGTCAGGTCGCACAACTCAAACCCCTGTCCGTCCGCGGGGCGTCGCATCGTGCGTCGCTCCGCGGCGGTTTTTGGAGCAAGACGCGGAGAGTTACAGCGCGAACGCTGTCTGGTGGGCGATCACGCTGATTTCGATACTCAATCTCTTCCATGTCGAGAAAATTGGGTGCAGGAAGCCGCGGGGTTTGTCGCATGGCGGGCGGAGATATGCACAGATGATTGGACCCCCGAACCTTCTTTGGATCACGCTCTTGACGGTTCTAGCCTTCTTCCCCACTGTTGCGGTGGCTCAAGTAATTCCAACGAGTTACTGGCTCGAGGTTGGGGGTCGTTATGAATGCGACGACGGTGAAAGTGGCTCCGCGGGTGCATCCTGCTCGACGATTGGGTGCATCCCCGAAGTCAAATTTCTAGAAGGGGATTGCACTTGGGAGGGCGACGGCGGCGGAGGAGTAAGCATTGAACCAAACCGTATTTTGGTTGGCCTCTCCGTCAGAGGCAATGGATGGGCGTCTCAATCCCTCCAGTTCACAGTCTTGGCTGACTGCTGCGTGACCTATGACATAGTCACAAATGGAGGCGTGCATTGGCATGTTTCTCTTTTGAATGGGAACGAGGCAGGATACCGCAGTGGCAAGGCCAGTGTTCCAGCGGGCTCTTACTCAGTCTCGCTCTCAGCCGACTTCATAGACACGTTCATGAGTATTGAGCTGGTCTTCGATTACGAGCTCTGTGATGAGGACTGTGACGCCGACGGTGAAGTCGACTCAAACCAGATCACTTGGGGTTGGGTCGACGATGCCAACAGCAACGGAGTGCCCGACGAATGCGACCTTCGAAGCGGTGACCTCAATCTGGACGGAGTCGTTGGATCGGCGGACCTCGCCCTGCTGTTGGGCGCATGGGGAGGCACGTTGCCGGAGATCATCGACTTGACCGGCGATGGCGTTGTCAGCGCCGCCGACTTGTCGTTCCTGTTCTCGAACTGGAACACGTAACGCGCGAGATCCGCGGCATCAATCCACCTCAACCCTTGCGGCCGCGGCGACCCTTCTTGAAGCCTGGCTTGTGACCGAACTTGTCGCGGCCGGTCTTCCCCTTGCGGCCATCGCGCGGGCGCGGTTCAAAGTGTCGGCCTTCGTCTTCGTTGACGCGTCGCGCGCCAGCATCGCCGGAGCGCGCGAGTTCGCCTTCCAACTCAATCGCCGCGCGGCCGAACTTCACGATTTCGAGCGACAACTGGCGGCCGCGAAGATCGATCGACGAAATACGCACGCGTATGCGATCACCAAGTCCGATCGAAGCGCCGCTGCGTCCCGCAAGCAATCGACCACTCCGCTGATCGCGCGTCCAGCGATCGATGCGTCCGTCGCCACCCTTCATATCGCGGCTCGGAATCGCGCCATCGACGAGATATCGATCGATCGAAACGAAGACGGTTCCGTTCGGCATGATGCCCGTTACGGTGCCATCGAATTCATCGCCGAGATGCTTCTCGTGCAGGAGTTGCAACACGAGGAACGTGCGCAGATCTTTTTCAGCGTTTTCTGCGGCAACTTCGCGATCGCTCGAGTGATGACCAACTTCAATCAATCGCGCTTCATCAATCACGCGCGGATCTTCACCGAGTTGTCGCGCGAGCGCGCGCCGCTTTTTACCGCCGACAGAATCGCGGCCGTTGTCGGTGATATCGAGGAATGCATGCGTCACGCGGTGCACGGTGAGATCGGGGTAGCGGCGAATCGGACTCGTGAAGTGCGCGTAATGCTCGCTTGCGAGTGCGTAGTGTCCGATCAGCGCCGGGGAGTACACCGCCTTCGACATGCAGCGCAATACTGAGAAGTGAATCGCGCGCGATGCTGGCGAATTGCGCGTGGCATCGAGCAATGCCTGCAAATCCTTGCGCGTCGGCTCATCCGGAAGTCGCCACTTCGCGAGGCGCGCAAACGTGCGGACTTCTTCGATATCGCCGAACGTTGGATCAGGGTGAATACGCCGAAGAAGCGGCGTGTCGAGGCCAGCGAACGTGCGTGCGACCGCTTCGTTCGCTTCGACCATGAACATCTCAATCAGCGTGTGCGTGAACGAATCATCCTCGGGTACCGCGTCGATGACGTGGCCATCCTTGTCATAGACGAGTTCGACCACGGGAAGATCGAGATGGATCATGCCCGCCGATTGACGGCGATGACGAATGGCTTTTGCGAGTGTGTCGGCAAGCGCGAGTGTTGCAAGGAGCTCGTCCGAATACTCTGGCGTCGTCTTCGCGTGCTTGCGCGCCTCGTCGGGCTTCCCTTCGATGAGTCGCTGCGCCTCGATGTACGTGAGGCGCTTGCGTGAACGAATCACCGTGCGCGCGAGTCGCTGCCCGACGACCTTTGCATCCGAGTCGAGCAAGATGAACGCGCTCAGCGTGAAGCGCGCAACGCCTTCTTGCAGCGAGCAAACGCCGTTCGAAAGCGTTTCTGGCAGCATCGGAACGGTGTAGCGGGGGAGGTACACGCTTGTTCCGCGTGCGCTCGCTTCTTCATCGAGGGGCGAATCCTGCGGGACGAAATGCGCGACATCGGCGATGTGGACGCCGAGTTCGAAATTGCCCGTGATCGGATCTTGTTTGATCGAGATCGCGTCGTCGAAGTCTTTCGCGTCTGGCGGATCGATCGTGAAGATGAACTCATGTGTCAGGTCTTCGCGGTCACCCCATGCGGAAAATGGCGCGGTGGATGACGCACGTTGGGTTGCGCCAGCTGCATTCGCCGCGCGCGATTCGGCTTCACGCGTGGCAAGCGCGAACTGAGCCGCTGCGGCGCGCGCTTGTTCGAGCGCCTCAGGTGGAAATACTTCGCGAATGAGATACGTCGCGATGGTCGCTTGCGTTTCGACATCAGGGCGCCCCGCTTCGCCGAGCACTTCGACGATGACGCCTTCCGCGAGCGCGCCGCCTTCTGGCCACAAAATGATGTCAACGACAACCTTGTCGCCGGCCTTCGCATTCTTCGCGCCAGGATCGCGTACGACGATCGGTTCGCGAATTGCGCGGCCATCGGGCTCGACGATCCACTCGCGTCCTCGTTGCACAAGTTCGCCTGCAAAACGCGACTGGCCGCGCTCAAGGACTTCGATCACGCGGCCAAAGAGATCGTCGCGCGCGCCCGTTGGCGTCGAGCCGAAGCCGCGATTCCAACGATCACCGCGACGGACAACACGAACGCGCACGCGATCGCCGCTTACCGCGTCTTTCGTTTCACCTTCCGGAATGAAA
>JBEIJG010000213.1:0-5853 GCA_040380385.1 Phycisphaeraceae bacterium
GATCCTGACCTACCACGTTGTGCCAGGCACAGTGAAGGCTGCAGACGTCGTCAAGCTGAAGAACGCCGCGACCGTGCAAGGTCAGCGCGTTGACATCAAGGTTGACGCAGGCAAGGTCATGGTCGATGGCGCGAACGTCGTCGCAACCGATGTCGCTTGCTCGAACGGCGTCATTCACGTCATTGACACCGTGATTCTGCCGGTCGACGGCACCATCGTTGATGTTGCTGCGAAGAACGGTTCGTTCAACACGCTCGTTGCCGCGGTCAAGGCCGCTGGTCTTGTCGAGACGCTCTCCGGCAAGGGCCCGTTCACCGTGCTCGCGCCAACCGACGCGGCGTTTGCGAAGCTCCCCGCTGGCACGCTTGAGATGCTCCTGAAGCCAGAGAACAAGAAGCAACTCGTCGACATCCTGACCTACCACGTTGTTCCCGGCGTCGCCGCGTACAGCGATCAGGTCGTCAAGATGAGCCAAGTCCCAACCGTCCTCGGTACGCCGATCACCGTCACCGTGACCGACGGCAAGGTTCGTCTCAACGATTCAAACGTCGTCGCAACCGACGTCGAAGCTTCGAACGGCGTGATCCACGTCGTGGACACCGTCATTCTCCCGACGGTGAAGAAGACCGCGGACGCATCGACCAAGAACTGAATTTGTCGGGATTGACCTCCTCTGAGCCGAGGATCGACCCGCAGCACACACGCCCCTCTTCGGAGGGGCGTGTTGTTTTTGTCGCATTGAAAATCAGATCGATGCGCTTCCGCCCTCGGTCGATGCACTCAGACTCGAGCTCGATCGATGCGCTGCGCTACAACGACCAAGGCGCCCCATCCCGTACCATCGCCGCATGCTTCCGATGGATTTCGGGTCACGCGTCGAACTCTTGCGCTCTCTTGCCGATCGCGCGGACCAGATCGCGTTGACACACTTTCAACGCGCAGAACTCGTCACGAAGACGAAAGCGGATGCGTCGCCTGTCACCGAAGCGGACATCGCGATCGAAACTGCGCTGCGCGAAATGATTCGCCGCGCGTTTCCCTCCGACAGTTTGCTCGGGGAGGAGCACGGGGAGGAGCACGGGAGAACGCACAGCGAACAACACCGCGAACTCCGCGCGAGCGAGCGATCTGACCACGTCGGCGGAGGCACCTTTCGCTGGATTCTCGATCCGATCGACGGCACCGTGAGTTTCGCAAACGGCGTCCCGCTGTTCGGCACGCTGATCGGACTCGAGCACGAAGTTCGCGGTGTGCGCGAGATCGTCGCGGGCATGTGCTCGATGCCTGCGCTCGGTGAGCGCCTTTGGGCCGCGCGCGGACGCGGCGCGACGTGGGAGCGCGCGGACCACGCACCAACCCCCGCACGCGTTCGGCCGTGCACGCGACTCGCCGAAGCGCTCGTCTGCACGACGGGACTTGAGTACTTCGAACGGAACAACACCACCGACGCACTCGTCCGCGTCGCGCGCGCCGCAGGGCGCGTGCGCGGCTTCAGCGATTGTTACGGCGGCATGCTCGTCGCCACGGGTCGCGCCGATGCGTGGTTCGACCCAGTCATGAACCCGTGGGACTCCGGTCCGTTCCCCGTGATTTTCGCCGAAGCCGGCGGGATCTTCACCGATTGGCGCGGCCGCGAAGATATCCGCGGCGGCAGCGCCGTCGCCGCGGGTGCGGCGGTGCATGCAGAAATGCTCGCGCTCCTTCGCGTAGCTTGAATCAACCGTGAAGCTTGAATCAACCGTGTAGCTTGATGCAACCGCGAAGCTTGAATCAACCGTGAAGCTTGAATCAACCGTGAAGCTTGATGCAACCGCGTAGCTTGATTCAACTCGTCGCGAGCGCATCCCACTCAGGGCCAAACGCAAACGCGTAGTTCTTCCATCGCCCGATCGACGAGCGATTGATCTTGCGGCGCACCTGCTCGAAACTCAGCGTGAGCACGGTGCGGCGATTCTCCTCAGGCGCGAGCACCACGGGATCGAACGGAAGCCCCATCACGTCGAGCGCACGACGGATCTCGCGTTCAGGGTGATCGACGAGATCTTCATAACGAATGGAGACCGCGCGGAGACCGAGGACTTCCATCGCTCGACGAACGATGCGACGCTCGAGTTCGATGACGCGACGAATCTGCGCAAGATCTGCGGTGAAACCCCACGACTTCGGATGGAAGTTGGAGACATGCATGCTGATCGCACAGTCCCGCGGGTTTCGTTCGATATGAAGGAACACCGCACCCGGCAAGACTGTTGCGAGGGCCGGAAGGAGCCGCCATTGGTGCAGCGATTTGTCGAAGGTCCAAGCGGCACCCGCTCGGCGACGCGCATGTGCACCCTGGAGGTACTCCGCCGAGAGCCGCGCGGCATCGGACGCCGTGAGTGTTCGGAGGTTCAGCGGCCAGAGTCCGAGTCCAATGAGCGACTCGCGGATCGCGAACGTGCCCTCGTACTCACCGATACCTGAGATCGCCGGATGTCGATCGAGCATTTGCTCGAGCAGCGTCGTTCCACTTCGCGGGAGCCCCACGACGATTGCGGCGCCCTCGACCTGCGGACCTTTCGGCGGACACCACGTCGCACCTTTCTCGAGAAGACGCTCCTGTTCGGCGATCTCCATCTCGACTTCACCCAAATCAAAGGGCGGCGTTGTTTCGCGGTGAATCCACTGCGCCAAATCGAACGCCTCGCGGTAGCGCCCCTCGGCGTCGAGGTGGCGAACCGCTTCGAAGCCTGCGATGCGCTTGAGAAGCGGCGAGCGCGCGCCACGCGCCGTTTTCGTAAGGGCATCGATCGCCCGGCTGCGATCCACGCGCGCCGTTGCACGCGCCGTGAACACCGCACCGCGCTCATCGGTGGTCCAAGCCCCGCCTGCCTCGACGAATGCATCGAGTTCCTCGCGCCGACCAGCCCGGTGCATGGCCTCCGCGAGCGCAAATGAAACCTCGATCGCATTGGGCGGGCGCGATTCGAGCAACCTGCGCAATCGATCGATCGCTTGCGTGCTTTGACCAAGGCGATGCTCGACGATCCCCTTCAAGAGATTCAGGTTTGCATCGGCCGGCGCAACGCGCAGACCCCGGTCGGCGACTTCGGCGGCCTTCGCCAAGCGGCCCGTTGGGAGCAGCGCGCGCGCGACGGCGCTATACCCCGCAGGCAACTTTGGGAAACGCGCGATCAGCCGATTCCCCACGTCCACTGCTTCAGCGAAACGCTGCTGCCCGAGCAAACGCTCGATCTCTGCGATCTCCGGCGGCTCGTTTGGACGAATGGGCTTCAAAGATCACGCTCCGCTTTGCTCTGGTCAGGTCGGTGAAGACGCATCGCGACCGGCGTCGAACGACTCCCACGACGCATCGAAGGCCGAAGCGTACTTCTTCCAGCGACCGATCGCCGACGTGTTGATCGGGCGACGCACCTGTTCGAAACTGAGCGTGAGCACGGTGCGCCGATTTTCTTCGGGCGCGAGAACGCACGGGTCGAATGGCAGGCCGAGAAACGCAAGCACGCGCCGAAGGACCGCTTCAGGTTCCGCGACGAGATCCTCGTAGCGAACCTTGATCGCCCGCAGCCCGAGGACCTCGATCGCACGCGGGACAAGTGCGCGCTCAAGTTCGATGACGCGGCGGATCGACGCAAGGTCCGCTGTAAAGCCCCACGATTTTGGATGGAAGTTCGAGAGGTGCATGCTGATCGCACAATCGCGCGCATCGCGCTCGATGTTGATGAACGCCGCGCCCGGCAACACCAACCCAAGCGCCGGAAGCAGCCGCCACTGGTAGAGCGACTTGTCAAACGTCCACGAAGCGGCTGGGCTCGTGCCTGGGCTGCGGCGACGCGCGTCGGCGCCTTCGAGATAGACGCGCGCAAGGTTGGTCGCGGCATCCACCGGGGTTTCCGACAATCGGTCGGGCCACGTGCCGAGCGCCGCGAGCCCCTGCCTGATCTCCCAAGTTCCCTCGTACTCGCCAATCCCTGAAATCGTGGGGTGTCGATCGAGCATCTGTTCCAACAGCGTGGTGCCGCTGCGCGGAAGCCCGACAACGAGCGCCGTTTTCTCAACGCTCGGTACTCCTGCAGTCTGCGCGGGCAACGCACCCTTTTCCGCATGATCCCTTTCCACACCATCAAGAAACCGATGCATCGCCTCAAACTCTCGCTCCATCGACGCCAAATCAAAGCGTGGCGTCGTCTCGCGATGCACGTTGGACGCGACGGCGAGCGCCTCGGTGTATCGCCCGTCCGCATCGAGGAGCCGCACCGCTTCAAAGCCCGCGACCCGCTTCAACGCCGGATGCGAAGCGCCACGGAACGATTTGAGAAGGGCATCCGTCGCCGCGCGGCGATCCGCTCGCGCTTCCAATCGCGCTCGGAAGAGTGCCGCCCGCGGATCGGAGAGCCACGCCTCACCTTTGGCGAGAAACTCTTCGAGCTCGTCCGCGCGACCTGCGCGGTGCAAAGCCTCCGCGAGCGCGACAGACGCCTCCACGACATTGGGCGGCCGGCGTTCAATCAACTTTCGCAGTCGCGCAATCGCCTCGTCCGAGCGCCCGAGTCGATGGTCACAAACCGCCCGCAGCAGCTGCAACGGCGGGTTTTGATGCTGCAGCGTGAGCGCCCGGTCGATCGCCTCGATCGACTGCCGAAGCCGACCGACCGCGAAGTGGATCCGTGCAAGGACGTCGTAGGGACGCCAGTCGCGAGGCGCGGCCGCCACCCACGCTTCCGCGCACGCAAGTGCCTCTGGAAATCGCTGTTGCATCATGAGGCGTTCGGCCTCGGCACCCTGATTGTGCGATGGTGGGGGCATGGAGCGGGTTGTGATCGGACGTCGACCCCAGCTTTGGGCAAAAATCAGAATTTCTGTGCACGGCGACTTGCTTCCTCTTCGAGTCGTGACAACTTCCAAACCGGAGCGGATGAAAAGGGCCCTCGGCGAGCCATGTCCATGGTTTGCGGTGGGAATTCTGAGTCTCTAGACCTGCCGATCGAATGTCCTCGATCGTCCGGAACTTTCGTCCTGTGTCCCCTGTTTCCCTTTTGTCCTCGGAGAGAATCATGAAGACTGTCCTCGCTTCTGCGGTCGCTGCTGCGGCCCTCGTTTCGGCTGCTTCGGCCGACGTCACCGTCACCTTCACGAACCAGACCTGGACTGGTTTCAACTTCAGCGACCTGTCCACCCAGTTCGGTGGCTTCACGGGCACGCTGACCGGCGTGTCGGTCAACGCGACCCTGAACGCTTCGGTCAACTACACCTACGCCGACGACCTCTGCGTCTACGTCGACCCGGCTCCCCTCAGCACCGGTGGCCTCCTGCAGGTCGGCGGTTTCAGCAACCTGAACGCTGCGCAGCGGGTCAGCTGGTCCAATGGTGGTTCGGACGCTCCCGGCACGACCGTGATTGATGCCAAGAGCGTCAACGCGATCGTCTTCAGCGGCTCCGCGACCGACCCGATCATCTGGCTGGGCAACGGCTACGGCGCCGCCGGCACCTCGGGTACCTGGACCGGCTCGATCACCCTCGTCGGTGTGAATGCCGTCCCGGCTCCGGGCGCACTCGCGCTGCTCGGCGTCGCTGGCTTCGCGGCCCGCCGCCGTCGCGCCTGACCGCACTGAGTCAGTCTGCAGTCAATGCCAGGGCGACCCGCGAGGGTCGCCCTGGTTCATTGTCGCCCTGGTTCATTGTCGCCCTGGTTCATTGTGGCCCTGTTCGTGTGGTCACTCGAACGCCCACGCGTAGGTGTGCCAGCGGCCGATGCTCGCGGTGTTGATGGGACGCCGGACCTGCGCGTGGCTGAGCGTGTAGACGGCGCGCGGGTTCTGCTCGGGGGCGAGAACGGCGTTGTCCATCGGCAGC
>JBEIJG010000214.1:0-5823 GCA_040380385.1 Phycisphaeraceae bacterium
ACCCTTCCAGGAAGCAAACTCTCGAGCTTGGTCAGGTCATGCTCTGCGACAACGCCCGCACACGGCGGCTCCGCACGACTCAGACGCGTGCGACTCAGCGGAGTCAGTGCGAGAGCGACTCCGAGTCGTAACGCCGAACGCCGCGAGTACGCAGTTGACGAGCCAGGAGTTGACGAGCCAGGAGTTGACGAGCCAGGAGTTGACGAGCCAGGAGTTGACGAACTGGGAGTTGATTCGAGCGTTGAGCTCTCTTTGGCTCTCGGAGAGTGTCGTTTCGGATCGCCCATGCATTTGTGTCATCGACAGAGGGAATCATTTAACTCCACAGATCCGCGTCAACCATCCATGCTGAGCGGGCGCGGATCCGCGGATTCCCCGTCCGAGACGCGTATGGACGGGCTCACCGCTCACGGAAGTTGAAAGTGGCCCATCACAATGGCGACCCGCTCGCGCCTCGGGGGCCTGCGCAACTACGAGGTTTCAGCGCGTTGCATCGCCGACCTCGACCGCGACATCGACGGCGACGGAACCACGGTCGCATCAAACTTCTCGCTGCTTCTCTCTGCTTCTCTCGTCGTGGAGCCAATGAGCGCCCGCTGCGCATGCACCTCAACTGAGTTGTGTGCAGAGCAACTTCGTAAATCGCTTCGCAGCCTCGGGCAAACCGACGGCGCTGAAGCGGGCGTCACCCGTTGCGGGAAACGGTCCTCCGTGCACCATCGCAGGGCTCACAGCGACGCCCGTCGGCATCACTTCATCAAGCATGCGACCGACTTTGAATCGCAGCACACCGCGAAGTGTGGCGCGAGTCGCCGCGTCGGTTGCGTCGGAAACGATGGTCGTCGCCAGCTGACCATCAAGTGTTCGCGCGAAATCGACGAGTTGCGCGTCACTCTCGACAGACACCACGATGCCGAGCGGCCCGAACGCCTCCGTCGACACTTCGGCGCGATGCGCACGTGCAAACGCTGCGTCAACTGCGAAAAGTGTCGGTGCCATGCGAAATCCGTCACGCGACGCGGGCGAGGGCGCGGTCGTCGACGCAGCCAATCCCGCGAGCGGCTGAGCGCCGCGCGCGCGGAGCGTTGCGATGACCGCAGACGCGTGCTCGTAAATCGTTTTCGTGAGCAGGACTGCAGGCGCCGCGCTTGCAAAGAGTTCACATGCACGATGCGCAACGCGCGTCGCCGCGCGTTCGCCAGCAACAAAGAGAATCCCCGGCTTTGTGCAGAATTGCCCGCCGCCGAGCAACACCGACGCAGACCATGTGTCGGCGATCGATTCCGCCCGCGCATCGGCCGCGTGCGATGCGACAAAGACGGGATTCACACTCGACATCTCCAAACTTGCGGGCTTTCCGAGTCGATCGCACACGGCCTTCAGGCAAAGTCCACTCGCGCGCGAACCGGTGAAGCCAAGTGCCGCGACGCCTGGATGTGCAAGCAGCGCTTCGCCATCCTCAGGTGCGCAATCTGCAAAGAGCTGCACCGCAGCCTTCGGAAGTCGCGCGGCATCGCGCGCGGCGGCGCAATGCTCAAAGAGGCGCGCAGTGGTGTTGAAATGGCCAGGATGCGCCTTGGCGATCACGGGATTCCGTGCAACGATCGCCGCGCAGAAATCACCACCCGAAACACCGTTGAAAGCCAATGGAAAGTTGGACGGTCCGATCGAAAGAACCGCACCGCCGAGCGGTACGCGCGTCGATCGCAACTTGTTGCTCTCGTCGCATGCAACCTCGCGCCAACGTTCATCACGCAACGCGCGCGCTGCCTCACGCAACTGAAACGTCGTGCGATTGAACTCGACTTCAGAAAGCCGCGGCGCGTATGGCAGCGCAGTTTCCTCATGTGCGAGCCGAGCGAGGCCCTCGCGATCAGATTCAAGCCGTGCGGCGTAATCCTCGAGAAACTCGGCGATTTGCGCGCCGGGCGCATCCGCGAGAAAGTCGATCGCGTCGAAGGCAGCATCGGCCAAAGCTTCGAGTTCCGCGCGTGTTGACCGCGAGAACTCTGCGCCGATTGCTTCACCGGTCGCTGGGTTGAACGAACGCATGACGAAACTCACTCCTTCGCGAGCGAAGGACGCCCGTCTTTCCACGAAATCGCGACGCTTGCATCACCTTTCAAGAAGGCATCGAGCCACGTGCCCATCGCTTCGACGCGCCAATCGCCCAACTCAAAGAGCGGCTCAGGCGACGTCGAGTTCCGCGACATCCACCAGCGCGAGAGATCGCTGCGCGTCAGCACCATGCCAGGCGCAAGACCCATCGCAATCGATCGCGCGCTCGCAATCGCAAGCAGTGCATCGATGCACGTGCGATCGTCGCCTGTCTCTTCGGTGACCTTGCCATGCGCAAGTTTCTCGGGCGGCATCTTTCCACCCTCGACAACTGCCGAGAGAATCTGCTCACCGTACTTCTGCGCAAATCGCTTTGGCAACCCGCGAATTCCCGCAAGTTGCGCCGCAGTCGTCGGCTTCTGTCGAACGACTTCCGCAAGTGTTTCATCGGGCATCACGACACGATGCGGCAGATCTTCGCCACGCGCGATCGTGTCACGAAGCCGCGTCACGAGTCGAAGCGTCGGCACTTGCACTGGCTTCATCGGCCAACTCTTCATCGTGCGGCGGATCTGCGATTCCTCGTCGAAACGCGCAGGAATCTTGCCACTTTGCTCGCACTCACGCATCGCCCACGCAAGCGTGCCACGCGCCTCGAGTTCGCACCGCAAGCGCTCCCACACAAGCGGGAGATATCGCACGTCGTCGGCGGCGTAACGAAGTTGCGACGGCGTCAATGGACGCGCATCCCAATTGGTGAACGTGTGCCCCTTCGAGATGCGATGTCCTGCGAATCGATCGACAAGCTTCTCGAGGCCCGCGGGCCACGGCATCTCGGCGAACGCCGCAGCAACTTGCACGTCGAGAATGTTGGACGGTTCGCGACCAAGGATGCGACGCACTGGCTCGAGGTCTTGCGTTCCCGCATGAACGAGGGTCAGAAGCGTCGGATCGGCGACGAGTTCGAAGATCGGCGAGAGATCGGGTACTGCGACCGCGTCGACGAGAATCACGCGCTCGGTCGTTGCGATTTGCACGAGGCAAATGCGAGGCCAGTAGCTCTCTTCACCGATGAATTCCGTGTCGTACGCGAAAGTTCCTGCGCTTCGCACGTGCGCAAGCGCCTCGTCGAGCGCTTCTTTCGTCGTGACGAGTTGCGCCTCGCCTCGTGGCACCAGTTGATGCTCAAGCAGCGGCGCACTCGTTGCGTCTTCGTCCTGCGTCGCGGCGTGATGCCGTTCGCGCTTCTTGCGTCGGTAATTCAAGTTCATCGTGCGCCTCGCTTCAACGGGACATCCGGTTGCGGACGCACTCGATCACTGATGTTGCAACATGCTCAAGTTGCGCAGGAACGAGATCTGGGTAGATCGGAAGCGCGATCGCTTCAAGCGCCGCGAGCTCCGAATGCGGGAAAATCCCGCGCGTGTAGTTGAGGTGCGCGAAGCACTTCTGAAGATGCAGCGGGACTGGGTAATAGATCTCGGTTCCGATCTTTCGTTCGGCGAGATCTTGGCGCACGGCGTCGCGAATCGCGGCGGGCACACGAATCGTGTACTGGTTGTAAATGTGACGCGCGCCCTTTGGAGCCGCCTTCGGATATCGAAGTTGGAAGCCGCCCGCGGTGAGCGACGTGCCAGAGTCGGTAGCGCCGGCAGCCGCAAACGCCGCGTCATAGAACGCTGCATTCTTCTGCCGCCCCGCACTCCACGCATCGAGGTGGCGCATCTTCACGAGCAAAATTGCCGCTTGAAGCGCGTCGAGTCGCGAATTCATGCCGACTTCGTCGTGGTAGTACTTCGGCTCCATCCCGTGGTTTCGAAGTCGCATCATGCGCGTCGCGAGCGCCTCATCATTTGTCGTGATGATGCCGCCATCGCCGAAACCGCCGAGGTTCTTCGAGGGGAAGTAGCTAAACGTGCCAATCGCCCCGCGCGAGCCGACGCGACGACCCTGCGGATCTTCCGTACCGATTGCTTGCGCAGCATCTTCGACGACTGGTACGCCGAACTCTTGGCCAATCGCGAGCATCGCGTCGAGGTCCGCAGCTTGACCAAAGAGGTGCACAGGCACGATCGCCTTAATGTTCTTGTGGCAGCGGAACGCTTGGCGCGTGGATTCAGGGCAAATGTTGTAGGTCGCCGGATCCACGTCGACGAAAACAGGCTGCGCACCAAGGCGATGCACGCTGCCGGCGGTTGCGAAGAACGTGAACGACGGGCAGACGACTGCGTCGCCCGGGCCGACATCAAGCGCCTGCAACGCGAGGAGAATCGCATCTGAGCCGTTCGCGCAGCCGATGGCGTACTTCGTCTGGCAGTAGCCAGCCGTCATGCACTCGAGCTCACCAATCTTCGGCCCGCCGATGAAGTACTGGCTCTCGATGACCTCTTTGATGACCGGCTCAATCTCTGAGCGGATGGTCGCATACTGCGCCTTCAGGTCGAGCAGCGGGACATTCACGGCGGCAGCGGTCGCGGTCGTCAAGATGGACTCCTGTTCCTCCGGGCTACCGGAGATCCGCCATTGTGACGAATCCGCGCCGCTTCGGAAAGGGCTTGCGAGCGTCTGCGCGTAGGTTCACGCGTCGGCGTCGCGGTACATCTCAGGGTTGACCTAAGCCTGTCGAGCCGAAACCTCCTGCTCCACGGGAGGTCTCTGTAAGTTCATGAACGACAGAGACTTCTGCCCGTGCAACCCGTGCGATGATCATCTGCGCGACGCGCATGCCTGGCTCGACCGTGAACGCCTGACGTCCGAGATTGATCAGTGGCACCTTCATCTCGCCGCGGTAGTCGGCGTCCACCGTGCCCGGCGCGTTCGGCATCGAGATTCCAAACTTGGTGGCGAGCCCAGAGCGCGGACGCACCTGCGCCTCGAACCCCGGCGGAAGCGCCATGGCGAATCCGCACGGGATGAGCGCGATGTCGCCAGGCTGCAGCACCACGGGCGCATCCAGATCGGCCGAGAGATCCATACCGGCTGCGAGGTCGGTTTGGTAAGCGGGCAATACGGCGCTCGGCCGAAGCCGTCGGATCTGAAGCGTCAGGACGTCCATCACGGCAGGGTAACGAACGCGACGAAAGCCGCGTTGGTGATCGGTCGTGCGAGATTCGCAACGCACCCTGCGACCAAGCGCGTACGGGCACCCGGCCGAAGAACCGACGAGTTGCCGTACCGCGACCCGATCACGAACGCTGGCGGCGACTCCCGATCAAGCCAGCAAGGCCCGCGAGCGCGAGCGCGCCGGGCGACGGGACCTCGCTGAATCGCTGCTCGATGAGGCTCGCCGAGGCCACGCCACCCACGGGCCGCGCGAAGAAGGTCGCGGTCTTCTCGACGATGAGCGACGAGACCGCCCCGAACCCGTCGGGGCCGCAGAACTCCAACGCATCTTTACGACGGGTGATCTCATCACCCTCTAGCGTGACGCGGTCATAGACCTCCAGCGCACCGATCATTTCTTCGGCTGGCGGCGCGACCAAGTGCTCGATGACCTCGGCGTACGAGCCGACGCCGCTTGCATCGCCATCGAATTGCATCCAAGCGTCGCAAAGTCGGACGCCGTTCTTCACCGCCTCGGGCATGATCGTCACGGTGAAACCGATCGACATCATGCTTGGCTCCTCGTTCGATGGCAGCAGATCGGAGAAGCCGCCCGCGAGATCGAAGCCCGTATCGAAACGACCAAACTGATTCGCGATGTCGTTGATGCGCGCCGTGAGCGTGATGCCACTCGCCGCGAAGTGCGACTCGAAGACGCCGAAA
>JBEIJG010000215.1:0-5819 GCA_040380385.1 Phycisphaeraceae bacterium
CCCTTCAGGCCTTGGATGCCTTGAGGACCAGCGTCGCCAGTTGCACCAACGGGACCCTGGGGACCAACGTCGCCGGTGTCGCCCTTGTCACCCTTGGCGCCAGTCGCGCCAGTGGCGCCGACTTCGCCCTGCGGGCCTTGAGGACCAACAGCACCAGCTGCACCGACTGGGCCTTGAGCACCAGTCGCGCCGGCTTCACCAGTGTCGCCCTTGTCGCCCTTGTCACCCTTGTCGCCCTTGGCGCCCGTCGCTCCAACAGGCCCCTGCGGACCTTGGTTACCCGAGAGCGCGTAGAGGGCTGTCGGCGTCGGCATCAGAACCTGACGCGGCGTGAGGATCGTGTTGTTCACTTGAACTTCGAGCCAACGCTTGTTCCCGTTGTGCACATTGCCGAAGTCCAGGTCAATCGAGAAGTATCCCTCTTCGATCAACGACTCTGGGAAGATCAATTCCTGCGAGATCTGATTACCGCCGATCGCCGCGTCGTAGAGACGGAAGCGCAAATCGAAGCTGCCTTGTGCGGGAAGTCCGTTGCGACGCAGACGGCCTTGGTACGAAAACGCCGTGCCGAGCGTCGTCGATTCCTGCGGCAACGCGAGCGCAACTGGCGAAAGCGCCATTGCTGCAACATTGGACAACGCGACAATGACACGAACACAACGGCTCCGGAAAACGCGCATGGGGACCTCAGTGAAGTTCTGATCGAAGCTCTCGGAGAGTTTGCGGACGAGGCAACTCTGCGAGGAAACACCAACACCACGTGAACAATCGAGACCGACTGGTCTGCGGGGCGACGATGCCGCGGAATTCACTCGTCGCGCGATGCACGGATGTGGATTCCGTAACTTCGCCATCTTTGAACACTGTGTTGCGCTTTACGGACGCGGTTCCTCGGACGCTGCTCACTGTTGGCATCCAAGTGTGCGCGAGACGTTGATGGTTCTCACACCAAGCGCGCACGTATCGAACGCGCGGTCGGAACATTCTGTTGGCAAGTTGCAGTTTCGGCAGTAGTGTCGTGCGCCCCTTTGCATTCTTACGAGGAGAACGAATGAACACCCACGTGTTGTTGAACGAGTTGCGTCGCGCTGCGGCGCGTTTGGTTTCATGCGCTCCGACAGTTCGGTTGCCGATGATGATTCTCGCGGCGGCGCTTGCACTGACGGCGATGCCGAGTGTCGTGCAAGCTCAGTCGTTCGAACTCACGCAGTCGCAACCTTCTGCTGGCGGCGGAGTTTCTTCGGGTGGCGAGTTCTCGCTCATCGGAAGCGTCGCGCAGGTCGCGGCTGCGCCGACGAGTGGCGGCGAGTTTGACGTTCTTGGCGGCTTCAACCCAGCCTGCGATGTAGCTTGTCGGCTCGGTGATTTGAATTGCGACGGCGTCGTTGATGCCAACGATATCGCTGAGGTTCTCGCTTGGTGGGGGCCGTGCACGGATGCCTCTGTCTGTCTGAGCGACATCGACGGTGACGGTGTCGTTGGGCCGAGCGATCTCGCTGTCATTCTCGCTGAGTGGGATTGAGTCAGACGCTGCTGATTCTCACGAGTGCAATCGCGCGCGCGGAGAGACGCCGCGACCGACGCTCGCTTGAGCGAATGACCTGACCTCGACGTCGATCAGTGATCGACGCGCGTCTCTCTTCGCTTCGCCACAATGTGATGCACATGCCACCACTTCGGCGCGCCGCGTCCGATGGCGCTTTGCCGCCTGGTCACAGGTCCGCGGGCTTTGCTGACTTCGGTATCGCCGACGCCACAGGTCGCCGCCGCAGCGGCGATCGCCCAAACGAAGCGCGTTCGCGACCTCGTACGAAACGCTCACTACGGCGCTTCGATCGGGTCGATCGTCGGCCCTTGCAGTGGTCGCCGCATCGGACGCGGCGTGGGCTGCGACGGACCGTTCCCAGCGATGAATGCGGCGATGTCGGACGGCGCGATCCAACCGTCGCCGTCGATGTCTGCGGCGACGAGGTCGCGCATGCCTGCACGAACGAGATCCACAACGCGCACACGTTCGCGCGGTGCCGTTGGCGGCGCGATTCCACCGCACGTTTCACCCTGTGCGAAGTAGTTCACACCGATGAATGAGAGATCCGCGTTGTTCACGATGAGATCGGCGTTGAAATTCGAAACGCCTGCTGCCGTGGCGGTCGCGCCGCGACGCGCGACGAAGATGGCGAAGTCGAGAATGTCGACGACGTCGTCGTCGTTCGAGTCACCTTGCGGAAGCGTCAGCGCGAGTTCCCATCGCGCGCCCGCATCGGTTGCAGTACCGACGCGCGAGACCGAGTGGCCAACATCTTTGACTCGGATGCACGGCGGCGTCGCGCTCACGGGAATGGCGATACTCGACGCCAAGCCTTGCGTTCCCGTCATCGACACCTGCGTCGTCTGCGAAACTCCCCCGCTCTCGACCCGCATCAATCGCGTCGACGCACCCAGGAAGTCGCCGCCGAGTGTGATGGAGAGATCGACAAGATGCTGATTCAGCACGGTGATCGTGCGTGACGCAGTCTGTGTGTTGTCGGCAGCATCGGTTGACGAGTAAGCCAAGGTCGTGACGCCGATCGGGAACACGCCATCCGGCGGCCAGGTGCTTGCGGTTGCGCCACCTGGGTAGGTGATGGAAAGCGAGACGATTCGTGCGCCGTCGCAGTCATCGAGTGCACCGACGACGGGCTCGGCAACCGCAGCGCCGACCGTCGAGCCAGCGTCAACCGACAGCGTGGTGTTGGTTGGAACGCCCGCGAGAACTGGCGGTGTTCCGTCGGCGCGGACGGAAGGGAGTGCGGACGTCGCCAACGGGATCGAAGTACCCGCGGCCCTGATGAGTTGTGTCGACGCGCCAGCGACCGAACCGAAGGACACAAGTCCAGCGTTCGCACACGCGCTCGCGCCTGGGAGCACGACAAAGTCGATCTCTGCCACGGATTGTGCCCCGCTGCTGCCGCCGCTCGCGATCACGACGTAGCGAATGGTGCCGGACGATTGATCGACGACTTCGCTCGCGACTTGCGAGAAGGGCGATCCCTCCGGTTGGCGCACGTCAAACGCGAGCAAAGAATTTGCGTCGAAGAGTATCGAGAGCTGCGCTTGCGTCACCACGAGTGCCGGATTGGTGTAGGCGACGCGGACTGTCAGCGTGTCACCTGCGCCAAAGACGGTGTTTCCGCCAACAACCGCAAGACTCACCGTCGGCGTTGTCTCGCTGCAATCAGGCGTTCCATTTGCGTTCTCATCAATATCTGGCGAACCGCAGCCGCAGGCGCCCGATGCCGTCTTGTTCGGATCGTTCGGGCAACCGTCGACGCAATTCGGCGTGCCGTCAGAGTCGGAATCCGTCTCGGCAACACCGCAGCCGCAGGCGCCGACGGCGATCTTCGCAGGATCGTTTGGACAACCATCGACACAGTTCGGCGTGCCATCAGAGTCGGAATCCGTCTCGGCAACACCACAGCCGCACGCACCTGGCGCAATCTTTGCAGGGTCGTTCGGACAACCGTCGCTGCCATCGGGTGTGCCGTCGCCGTCGGTATCAATCGGTTGCGCGGCGATGAACTCGATGACTGCCGACGTGATCGAGCCGGTGTTGCTCCCAACGGTGTCTGCGATGCGCAGCGTCCAAGTTCCGGAGGTTGAGACGCCCGCGAATGCCGCGGTGAGATTACTTCGCGCCCCGGTCAACGCCACGCTTGGATAGAACTCGCCAGCGGGAATGTTTACGGTGCTGCCGATGCTCTGCGCACTCGTCCACAGGCTGTTGTTCGACGGGTCGCGGAAGACATAGTTGCCGTTGAAATTGGACGTGTCGCCCGATCCGGTTGTTGTTGTCGCACCAACGCGACCAAAGATCGTCGCAGAAGTTCCGGATGGCCCGATCAGTGTGGCTGTGAGGTCGCCACAGACCGAGTGCGTTAGTCCGTTGATCGTGACCTTGATCTCGTTCAATCCGTACGCGAACGCTCCCGATGGAATGTTGAAGGTCTTCTGCAAACCGCTGGACGAATTGTCTGGAATCGAGCCGCCCGTGACGGTGCGCGTGAAGTATGCATCGTTGCAATCGGGTGTGCCGTCGCCGTCGGAGTCGGTGTCGGCAACGCCGCAGCCGCAAGTACCGGATGCGATCTTGTTCGGATCGTTCGGGCAGCCGTCGAGACCGTTCGGCGTGCCATCTGCGTCGCTGTCCCCTGCGGAGGCTGGGGTGAAGTCAACCTTTGCGGAGCCGAGCGAGCCGGTGTCTTGTGAAACCGTGTCGGTGATGCGGAGCGTCCAAGTTCCCGTCATCCCGTGGCCCTTCAGCCCTTCGGTGAGTGCTACCCGCGCGCCGTTCGTTGCCGCGCTCGGGAAGTAGTCGCCTGCAGGAATTGAGACCGCAGCGCCAACAGCGCCGGCCGCTGTCCAGAGACTTGTCGTGAACGCGTCGTCGAAGACATAGGTCCCGCCGAAGTCAGAGTCTTCGCCGTTCGGGGCGGCCGTGGTGGCGCTGATGCGGGCGAAGAGCGGGATCGAGGTGCCATCTGGTGCGGCGAGGGTTGCAGTCAAATCCCCCGCCCAAGTGTGGGTGAGCCCAGTAAGAGTGACGCGAATGTTGTTGAAACCGTTCGGGAGTTGTCCCGCAGCCACAGTGAAGGTCTTGACGAGGCCGGTCGCATTCGCGTCGGGAATCGAGCCGCCGGTCAGGCTGTAGCTGTACGTCGAGTCGTTGCAGTCGGGCGTGCCGTCGCCGTCCGAGTCGGTCTCGGCAACACCGCAACCACAGGTGCCGGCTGCGATCTTGTTCGGATCGTTCGGGCAACCGTCGTTGCAGTTTGGTGTGCCGTCGCCGTCCGAGTCTGTGTCGGCGACGCCACAGCCACAAGTGCCGGGCGCGATCTTCGCGGGATCGTTCGGGCAACCGTCGTTGCAATTCGGTGTGCCGTCGCCATCGGAATCCGTGTCAGCAACGCCGCAACCACACACGCCAGGAGCGATCTTGGTTGGATCGTTCGGACAGCCGTCGTTGCAGTTTGGTGTGCCGTCGCCATCGGTATCCGTGTCAGCAACGCCGCAACCGCATGTGCCGGGTGCAGTCTTGTTTGGATCATTCGGGCAACCGTCATTGCAGTTGGGCGTGCCGTCGCCGTCGGTATCCGTGTCAGCAACGCCGCAGCCGCAAGTGCCGGGTGCGATCTTGTTCGGATCGTTCGGGCAGCCGTCATTGCAGTTGGGCGTGCCGTCGGCGTCCGAGTCGGTCTCGGCGACGCCGCAACCACACGCGCCGGGCGCGATCTTGTTCGGATCGTTCGGGCAGCCGTCGCCGCAGTCTGGTGTACCGTCGCCATCGGAATCGCCAGCGTTCTCGACAACTCCACAGCCGCACACTCCGGGCGAAGTCTTCAGCGGATCATTCGGGCAACCATCGGAACAATCTGGAGTGCCATCGCCGTCCGAATCGACAGCACTCTCGGGGAGGCCGCAGCCACAGTTTCCAGGCGCGACTTTGTTTGGATCGTTCGGGCAACCGTCGGTGCAGTTCGGTGTGCCGTCGCCGTCCGAGTCGGTTTCTGCGACACCGCAGCCGCATGCGCCCGCAGCGACCTTGTTTGGGTCGTTCGGGCAGCCGTCGTTGCAATTCGGTGTGCCGTCGCCGTCGGAGTCGGTGTCGGCAACGCCGCAACCACACGCGCCGGGCGCGATCTTGTTCGGATCGTTCGGGCAGCCGTCATTGCAGTTGGGCGTGCCGTCGCCGTCCGAGTCGGTGTCTGCGACCCCGCACCCCCACGCGCCCGGCGCGTACTTGTTGGGCTCGTTCGGGCAACCGTCGCGGCAGTATGGTGTGC
>JBEIJG010000216.1:0-5819 GCA_040380385.1 Phycisphaeraceae bacterium
ACCTGATCCGGCTCGCACCGGCATAGGGAAGCGAACGGCCCTGGGCCCACGGGGGCCCGGCTGTTCGTGCCTGCACCCGCCGAGCCTCCACGACGCGCAACGCGCGAGGTATCGACGCACATGCACACGACCGCCGCCGCCTTCCCCGCGCCGCTCCACGGCGCCGCGAACCCCTCGACGCACGCGCAGGGCACGACGCCTGGCTCGTTCGCCCGCAGCGCCGACATCGGTGGCCCGCTCGCGTTTGCGTCGCCCGACACCCCAGGCATGCCCGCGCCGAGCGCGAAGACCGCGTGGGACTTCCTCCCCGACGGTTGGTCGTGCGTCGAACTCGCGGAAGCACCCAGCGGGTCATCTGGGGCCTCGAATGGAGGGAAGCCGTGCGTGAACTGCTGCGGTGATGCCTACAACTCCGTCGAGTTCGCAAGCGCCCGCGGCCAGTGGCGCCGCGTCATCTACCCGCGCGCGTTCACCCCGATCACGCAACTTGAAAGCGCGCGCCTCGGCATCATCACGCCTGAAATGAAGCGCGTCGCCGAACGTGAGCCGCACCTCACTGCGACCGAAGTGCGTGACGAAATCGCCGCGGGCCGCATGGTGATTCCTGCGAACCGCACACACCTCGGTTTCAAACTCGATCCGATGGCGATCGGCCGCGCATCGAAGACGAAGATCAACGCCAACATGGGCGCGTCGCCGGTTTCGTCGGGCACCGACGAAGAAGTCGAGAAACTCAAGTGGGCAGAGAAGTGGGGCGCCGACACGGTCATGGACCTCTCGACCGGCGGCAACCTCGATGAGTGCCGCGCTGCCCTCTGTCGGAACTCGACTGTTCCGATCGGCACGGTGCCGATTTACTCGATGATCATCGGCCGCAAGATCGAAGATCTCAACGAAGAAATGGTGCTCGCCACCCTCGAGCACCAGGCGCAGCAGGGCGTCGATTACTTCACGATTCACGCGGGTGTGCTCAAGGAGCATCTTCCGTTCATCAAGAAGCGCTTGATCGGCATCGTGTCGCGCGGCGGCTCGCTGCTGGCGAAGTGGATGCTCGTCCACAACAAGCAAAACCTCATGTACACGGGTTGGGAGAAGATCTGCGAAGTCATGCGTCGCCATGACGTGACCTTCTCGATCGGCGACGGCCTGCGCCCCGGTGGCCTCGCCGACGCGACCGACCGTGCGCAACTCGCCGAACTCGAAACGCTCGGCGAGCTCACCGAACGCGCGTGGCGGATGGGTGTGCAGGTGATGATCGAAGGCCCAGGCCACGTGCCGTTCGATCAGATCGAGTTCAATATGAAACTGCAGCGCCGACTCTGTCACGGCGCGCCGTTCTACGTGCTCGGGCCATTGGTCACCGACATTTTCCCGGGCTACGACCACATCACGAGTTGCATCGGCGCGACCGCTGCGGGCTTCCACGGCGCGAGCATGCTTTGCTACGTCACGCCGAAGGAACACCTCGGCCTTCCAAAGAAGGATGACGTGAAGCAAGGTTGCATCGCCTACAAAATCGCGGCGCATGCGGCCGATGTCGCGCTCGGCATCCCCGGCGCGCGCGATCGTGACGACGAACTCACGAAAGCCCGCGCCGCGCTCAACTGGGAGAAGCACTTCGAGCTTTCATTCGACCCAGACACTGCGCGCGCGTACCACGATGAAGATCTCGACGTCGACACCGACTTCTGCGCGATGTGCGGCCACGACTGGTGCAGCGTGCGCATTTCGAAGGAAATCCAAGAGTTTGCGTCGGGCAAGGACGAGGAGTACCAGCGCGGGAAGCCAGTCAAGAGCGCCGCGCTCACGCCCGAGCAACAGGAGATCCTCGCGAAGCGCGGCGTGCTTTCGCCCGAGGAAATCCACAAACTCGCGTCGAAGACGAAGAAGGCCGTTGGCGCGACTTCGGGCGAAAAGGCCTCGTGTCACTCGGACTACGTCGACCCCGAAACTGCGCAGGCGGTGCACGCCGAGAAGACGGGCGCGAAACTCGTGCAAGTCAATCTCGCGCCGGCGTTCAACATCGCAAGCGACGATCGCGTGGTGTGATCGCCGCGCGAGGGTGCAGTGGGTGTTTGTGAGCGTGCCGCCAGCCCATGCGGCATTCGTCGACGGGCGGCCTGTGTGTTCACGCGTACACAAATGGCAGGATTCTCGTGCGCCTCTACGGAAACCGCGCGCAAAATGCCGAAAGGTGTGTGCCTCGTCGCGGAGCGGTTTCGCTTCTCGACGTCACCTTTTCGTTTCGCTCTGCCAACCTCAGCGCACATGCAATCTGCACCGCTCCAGACCTTCCAAAGGAATCGACTTATGCGCTCACCATCACGCGTTGCGCTTCGTGCACAGGTTCGAACGTTTGTTCGTCAGGCCGTATCGACGATTGGCTGTACCGCGCTCCTTCTGACCGCGAGTCTCACGATCGCGACCGCGACGAATGCCGCGACGGCGCAGCAGACGACGAAAGATGTCACCGCGGCGGGCAAGCCGCGCATCGCAATTCGCTCGATTGAGGCGACCGACGGCGTGCGTGCGGAGGCCGAACGACAAGGGCAGTGGGCGACGCTGCGGCAGATTCTCGAAGGTGCCGACGGGCAACTCCTCAACGCGATCGAACAGACGCGCAAGTTTGAAGTGGTCGCGCGCAAAGACCTCAAGGATGTGGTGAAGGAGCAGGATCTCGGCGAATCGGGCAATATCGATCCGAACGATCCGCAACGCGCGAAAGCGTTGGCGATGAAGGGTGCGGGATACGTGCTCGTTGTTTCGATCGACAACTATCAAGATGTCACGACGCGCGCGGTGCTTGAAGGGCAACTTGGCGAAGCCGCGATGGAACGTCGTGTTGTTCAAATGCAAGCAGTGGTGAAGATCTACGACGCGACGGGAACGTCGCTTGTGCGTTCTTCGAACCAAACCATCGAAACGAAGCCGATCGTCACCGAAGTGCTCGCAGGCCAAACGCAAGACGGGCGGCAGTCGAACAAACTCATCGGCGAGGTTTCGAAGTTGCTCGCGCAACGCGCTTCGAGCGACTTGGTCGATTTCCTCTTCCCCGCGAAAGCCGCGGCGCTGACGAATGGCGTCATGACGTTCAATCGCACGAAAGAGTCTGGTGTTGAGAACGGCCAGTGGTGGCGCGTGTATGCGCCCGGCGAAGAGATGTTCGATCCTGATTCGGGTGAAAGTCTCGGCAGCGAGGAAGTTCCCGTTGGTTGGGCGAAGGTGATTGAAGCGGGTGATCGCTCGTCGAAGGCGCAGGTTTTCGAAGATACGGGCGCGGATTGCGATTCGATTCTTCGCCGCGCCGATGGCGAGCCTGAAGGCGCGGGCCAGTTCGCGCGCTCGTCGGCGACGTGCCGTCGCGAGGGTCGAGCCGCCGCGCAACCTTCGGTGAAGTCGACGACGAACGGCGCCTCCTCTGGGGCAGCGCCCGCGCCAGTTTCCTCGCCAGTTTCCTCGCCAAGTTCTACGCCTTCATCTACCGGAGGAGCCGACACTGCGCCGCCGCTTCCAGCTCTGCCGAACGCGAATACGCCTGCGCAGAGCACCAGCAACGCGGCATCGGCTACGCAGCCGCTTCGTTTGGCGTTCTTCGTGCAAGATCGCATCGCTGGCGACATGGTTGGCAGTATCGCGGGTGGTGACGCGTCGCAAGTTGGTGTCGTCGAAGACGCGTTCCGCGCGGCGATCACGTCGCCCGAGGTTGAGTTGATCGCGCGCGAAGACACGATCAACGCCGTCGCGCGACTTGCAAAGTCGGGCGCGAATGAAGGCACTGGCGCACCGAATGCGCTGGAACTTGATCGCCAACTGAGTGATCGAACCTCGGCGGTCAATCTTGCGTCGAATCTCGGCGCCGATGCGCTCGTCGTCGCCACCATCACATCGCTCACTGAACGTAAAACCGACTTCGAAGATCCCGCGCTCCAGGTGAAAACGAAGGTCATTCAACGCACACTCACGGTGACCTATCGCATCGTCGATGGCGCAACGGGTGGTGCGCTAGCCTCGGCGAATGTCGTGAAATCGGACAATCGTCGCGAGACAGCGAACCTGAAGTCGGACCCGATTCCTGTCGCTGACTTGCTGCGCGCCGCGTCGGAAGAACTCGCGCAAAAAGCACGCGCAACCGTACTCTCGGGACGCATGCGCACACCGACGGCACCCGCGGCGGATGTCCTCGTGCAAGTGCGGCCGGTGCTCGCGGATCTTGCGGTACCCGACATTCAAATGATCGATGGCAAGCCGACGGTCACCTCGGGAACATACAAACTCGAGCCGATGCAGATGGATGTCTACGTCGACGGACTCCTCATCGGAACTGCGCCAGGCGCGTTCGACATTCGGCCGGGCATTCACAACATTCGCGTGGAACGCAAGGGATTTGAGCCGTACAGCGCGATGATGAAGACGCGCGAAGGTATGACCATCGCGCCTGCGATGCGCATCACCGACGCGGAACTCGCACGCGTGAAGGAACTCGCAGCGTTCTTGCAGAACCTGAAGGAACGCGCAGTGTTGACGGAAGCGCAACTCGAAACGGCCAGAGCGTTCGGCGAATTCTTGCGGAACAGCAACATTCGATTCGACACATCGAACGTGCAGAATCTCGAACTCGGGAAGAGCTACTGGAATGAGTTCTTCCGTTGAGGAGGCTAAAATCGTGATCGGTCACAAGTTTGATTTGAACCAAGCACTTCGTGTGGAGCGCATGAGGTTGCGAAGCGCGCGCGCGCTTTCAGTTGGATGTTTGCTCGTCGTAACGCAGGTTTTCGCAGGCTGTCAACAGTCCTATCGCAAGACGATGGACACAGTTGTCGCCGATTGCGCGCGCGGCCGTTACGCAGAAGCGAGTCAACTCACGGCGAAGTCGGTCCAAGATCTCAGCAGGAGCGACGGCGATCGGTTGGTGTATTTGCTCGAAGCGGGTCGAACAGCGCAGTTGGCCGGCGATCTGGTAGCGTCGAACAGCGCGTTCACCGAAGCGAACGCCATCGTGCAGCCGTATCTCGACGAAAAGGCCGAAGCGAAGGTCACGGAAGCGATCGCGACGACCGCAGTGAACCAAACACTTTCGGAATATCGCGGCACAAATCCTGAACGAACATTGCTCGAAACGATGATCGCGATCAACGCGCTCGTCGCGGGCGATCGTGCTCAAGCACGCATCGCACTGAATCGTGCACAAGCGTGGCAACAGATCGCGGTTTCGCTGCACGAAGCTGAAATCGAGAAAGAGCAAGCGCGCCTCGATGCTTCGAAGGAAGAAGCGACAACGAAAGGTGTGAGTTACGGTTCATCGTCAGAGATTGAGTCGAACACGAACTACGCCAATCTCGCGTCGATGAAGGCGTACACCGAGTACGCCGATCCGTTCGCAACGTACTTCCGTGGGATCTTCCTGCTCTTTGAGCCCGATCAAACGGATCTTGAAAATGCGAGTTACGCGTTTCGTCGCACTCAAGCGCTGAACGAAGGTGATGCGCTCGTTGCAGCGCAGATTGCCGGCGATCTTGCGGTGCTCGAGGCGAGGCGCACGAGTGGGCAAGTTCCACCGCACACGTGGATCGTGCTCTTCGACGGACTTGCCGCCTATCGCAAAGAGTTTTCCGTCGGCGTCGCGGCGTTTCCGTACATGGCGCAGCATGATGTCGGTGTCGCCACGCCGGAGATCATGTATAGAGACGCGCGATATCCGATGGCCGCGGTCTCCGACTTTGACCGCATGGTGATGGCCGATTTCAAAGAGAAGCTGCCGCTCATCATTACGCAAGAGATCATTTCAACGGCCCTGAAGTCGGCGGCAACCTATGCGTTGA
>JBEIJG010000217.1:0-5786 GCA_040380385.1 Phycisphaeraceae bacterium
GAAGCCGCGATGTTCGCACGTGTGGGGCCGACGGAAGTTGTGTCTGAGCTCGCTCAGACGGAAGCTTGCGGTGAGCAAGTCGAGGTCTTCGAGGTCTTCGAGGTCTTCGAGGTCTTCGAGGTCTTCGAGGTTGCCGAGGTTGCCGAGGTTGTGGACGCAGCTGCGACCGTCGCGGCTGTTGACACTGTCGCGGGATCCGAAGTTGCCGAGCAACCATCGCTCGCAACTTCGGACACGGAGCTCACATCCGAGCAGGTCGTGACGGAAGTGGCGCTCATCGGACACGAAACGTCGATCGACGACGAAGTGAACGTGGCAGTTGATGGCGAGGCCAACGCATCAGAAACTGCTTCTTCTGACGATGATGCAACGGAATCTGAGGAAGTGGCGGATTTCGAGGAAGTGGCGGATTTCGAGGAAGTGGTGGATTTCGAGGAAGTGGTGGACGCGTCGGAAGCCGACGACCTCGAAGCCGACGACCTCGAAGCCGACGACCTCGAAGCCGACGACCTCGCGTCAGAGAATGTCACATCCGACGAGGATGAGCCTGGCGACACCGACGAATCCGTCGAACTGCGCGCGGAAACGATCGCGCTTCCAGGTGAGCAGGAGCTCTCCGCGGATGCTGCACGCCCCGATGCCTTTGATCGAGCGCTCGACACATGGTCGCTCTTTCACGGCATCGACGAATCGCGCTGGATCGATACGTCCGATCGACAGAACGATTGACGGATGTTGAGCCCGCATCGCCTGAGGTGCGCGGTTCACGTCATCTTTCTGTTTTGCGTGTGATTGCTCGATAGCCTCGCATGCATGGAACAGACGGACTCGGAAGAGCGACAAGCCATTGTGGAGTGCGAGGCGAGAATCGCAGGGGATGTTCGCGCGGCCGAGTGCGCCGCGGTTCTTCGATTCCTCGCCGCTGGTGGGATTGGTCCTGGTCGCGTGGCGCTCCTGCGCGGTGCATTCGGCGAACTTCGTACCGCGCTCCAGGCAGCTCCAGCAGAAATTGCAGAGGTTTTACGTGTCCGCGGCTCGGAGGCCGTGCGCATTCTTCAGGAAGCCCATGCTGCGAATCCTGAGGAAGAACTGACCCGTGTTGATGCATGTGGCGGCCGCATCGTGACCCTCGCAGATCCAGACTATCCGGCGCTCCTTCGGGTGGCGCCCGATCCGCCTGCGATTCTCGTCGTACGCGGTGCGTTGCCTTCAGAGCCTGAGCTCTGCGTGGCGATCGTGGGTTCACGTCGCGCAACGCCGTACGGCCGCACTCAAGCCGCGCGCATAGCCGGTGAACTCGCGGCGCGCGGCATCGTCATCGTCTCGGGTGGAGCGCGTGGCATCGATGCGGAAGCACACCGGGCGGCCCTTCGTGCAGGCGGGCGCACCATCGCTGTGTTGGCCGCTGGGCTCGCACATCCATATCCATCGGAAAACGCGGCGCTGTTCGATGCGATCGTTGAGGCTGGCGGCGCGGTCATGACGGAACAAGCAACCGATGTCCAGCCGCGTGCGGAGCTCTTTCCTCGGAGAAATCGCATCGTCGCAGGCATTTCGGTCGCGACGGTGGTGGTTGAGGCGGCGCGACGGTCGGGCGCGCTTGTCACCGCTCGAATCGCGGTCGAGGATCTGTCGCGTGAGGTGGGCTGCGTGCCGGGCTCTGTCGAAAGCATCTCGAGTGAGGGATGTCACGCGGCCATTCGTGAAGGCTGGGCGCATTTAGTCACCGGTGCGGAAGACGTGGTGGCGATGCTCGGCGATGCGCGGGAGCTTGTGCAGGGTGCGCTCGACGCGCAGATATCGAAGGTTGCGCGAACCGCGAGCGAAGACATGCATGCGCGCACGACGGAATCCACAACACGAACGCAGCCTCTTTCGCAAACGCAGTCGCAATCTCGTACGCACCAACATACGCAGGCACAAACGCGCACGCGAACGCAACCTCTGCGTTCGCGATCCGCCGATGGGTGTTCACCCCAACCTCTGCGAGGTTCGCAGCCTATTGATCCAATCCAAATGGAACTGCCGCAGGATGCGCAGGAACTCTTCGATTGGATCACGCAACAAGTTGAAGCGCGTGAGAGTCGCAAGAGCGGCGCGGCCTCGCGTGAAACTCGTGCGAATGCGGCTTTCCGCGCCGGACTGGACGAACTCGAACATCACCTGGGCTGGTCTATCCCGCGACTGGCAGCGGCGACGCTCTCGTTGGAGCGAGTCGGGCGAATTGTGCGCGATCCGGAGGGAGCTTTCGTCTTGGCTGAGAGGTACCGATAGGTCGCGGATTCAGTTCGCTTTGGGAGGGTTGGAGGGGTGAGTGGTGAGGAGAGTGCGTGGCTCGCGCCGACCTTCGATGTGAAGGTTGCCGATCAAAGAATCCGAATTGGAAGTTGTGCTTTCTGGGCGTACCCGCGAAGTCCCGTGCGACGCCCAGTTGGAGGAATCTCGTCCCATGGCTCGTCTTGCAGTCATCTCAGACATTCACGGTAATCGCGTCGCGCTTGAGGAAGTGCTGCGTGATCTCGATCGACGTGATGTCGATGCGGCCATCTGCCTTGGAGACATCGTCGGCTACGGTCCGGAGTCGTCTGAGTGTGTACGGTTGGTTCGAGGTGCCTGTCGCGTTGCGATCCGCGGGAATCACGAGGACGGCGTACTTGCGCGAGACAGTGGACGTGGCTGGAACCCCGTTGCACAGGCAGGCCTCGCCTACGCGCGGCGTACGCTGTCGGATGCGGACAAGACGTTCTTGGCTGCGCTGCCCTCGAGTTTTTCGATTCGAGGCTCTTTGCTTGCGGTGCATGACTCGCCGGTACCGAGCGAGCACGGCATGAACTACCTCCGCAACGCCAACGACGCGGCTGATGCGTTCTTCTGGCTTCGCGAGTCCATCTGCTTGGTTGGGCACACGCACGTCGCGGCGTGTTTCGTGACCCAATGTGCGCCGACGACCCGGCCGCACGTCGAGGACCTTCAACTGATCGTTCCAGGTGCGAGCAATGAAGCCGTCTCGCAAGAGTGGTCAGAAACGTGTCTCGTCGAATCGATTTCGTTGCCGCGGCAGGGACGTGCGATCGTGAATCCCGGCTCCGTTGGCCAGCCGCGTGACCGCGATCCACGTGCGAGTTACGCGATTCTTGATCTCGAAAAATCTGTCGTCGATTTCCATCGTGTCTGTTACGACATTGAAGAAGCAGCGCGACGCACGATTGAAGCTGGACTTCCAGCTGTTCTCGGAGAGCGTCTCGCGCTTGGTGCGTGACGTCCCGAGAAACACTTGATGAAAGTGATGTTCCGGGGGGAATCACATGCACAACATGCGCCTACTTCGCGGGGACTCCGGTGAATCCGGAGGGCTTTCGCGAGACAACGCGAACGAGGGGACTTTGGAGCCACGGGTTGCTCGCGCGGATACTGGCGCTGAGCACCTCGCGCAAACGCTGATCCGAATGATCTGGGTTTGCACGGCGACGTGGGTGGTTCTTCCTGTTGCCAAAGCCGTTGAGCTCGCGTGCATGCTTGGTGTGGGCGATCCGCTCGCCGCGGCAGCGAAGAGTGAAGACGGCACGCTCATCACCCGAGTTGCAGAGTGGTCGGGTGTGTTGGCGAGCGCAGTGTCGCCGGTGGCGACGTTCGCAGTCGGCGCACTGGTGGCGTTGGCACTCGCGAGCCTCGCGATCGAAGTGCGCTCGATTACACCGCGAGTCGGTGCCACGATCGCAGCCCTTGCCCTCTACGGAGGCACCGCGGTTCAAGCCGCAGAGATCCGAGAAGGCCTGCTCGCGCTCGCACCGGGACTCCTTGGCATCGCCGTCGCCATCACGATCGGGGTCGCTTCACTGGTGCTCGCGTGGCGGTGGGTGGAAAATGTCGCGCTCGCTGCGGCGCTTCCTGCGCGCGAAGATCCACTCGCAGTTTCCGCAGAAGTTGATCGTGAGGCAGGCTCGCGCGCGCATCGAGGCGTCGACAGCGTGAACACCTCTGCGTCTCGGTTGGCTGGCGCGTTTCATCGCGTCGTCGGCGAACCGGTCTCTGAGGAGGACGCCGGGCTCTCGGGTCGTGGCTCGCCCATTCCAAGGCGACTTCCCGACGATGAACCGCTGTCGGTACGTTCGGCCTAGACACGCATGCGGCACGCCGCAGGGATCATTCAACACACCAAGCGACAGGCTTCAGGCGCGGTGCGCGGGGGGGTGCTACATTCCGCCCCTTCCCCATGGTCGAACTACCCCCGCCCGGCACGGAAACGGTCCTCATCCTCGACTTCGGCAGCCAAACGGCGCAATTGATCGCCCGTCGCGTGCGCGAAAGCGGTGTCTTTAGCTTGCTTGTGAGCCCACGGATCACGGCTGAGGAGGTCCGCCGTATCGCACCAAAGGGGATCATCTTCTCCGGCGGTCCCGCGAGCGTCTTTGAGAAGGGTGCACCGACGTGCGATCCTGCGATCTTTACGTTGGGGCTTCCAGTCCTCGGCATTTGCTACGGCATGCAGTTGATGAGCCATCTTCTCGGTGGCAAAGTCGAAAGCGCGAATCACCGCGAGTTCGGCCGCGCGAAGATCGATGTCCGTGAGCACGGCGATCTCTTCGCAGGAGTCGATGCGAATGCGACCGTGTGGATGAGCCACGGCGATCAGGTCACGACGGTTCCGCAAGGTTTCGAAGTCATCGCGAGCACTGGAACCTGCCCGTTTGCGGCCGTCCGTGATCGCGCACGCAACTTCTACGGCGTGCAGTTCCACCCCGAAGTGACGCACACGCCACAAGGTGGCGACATGTTGGCGAACTTCCTCTTCAAAGCCTGCGGCTGCGCGGGTTCGTGGAAGATGGCCGATTTTGTCGAGCAGGAATGTGCGCGAATTCGCGCGCGCGTCGGCGATTCGAAGGTGATTTGCGGGCTTTCCGGCGGCGTCGATAGTTCGGTGGTTGCGGCGCTCCTCGCGAAAGCGATTGGCAAACAACTCGTGTGCATTTTCGTCGACAACGGATTGCTTCGGAAGAATGAACGCGATCTCGTCGAGACGACCTTCCGCGATCACTTCGATGTGGACTTGCGCGTGATCGACGCGAGCCGTGAGTTTCTCGGTGATCTCGAAGGCATTGTCGAGCCTCAAGAGAAGCGTCGACGCATCGGTCACCGTTTCATCGACGTCTTCAAAGAGGCGGCGAAGTCGATCCCAGGCGATGTGAAGTTCTTGGCGCAGGGAACGCTGTATCCCGACGTGATCGAATCTGGCCATGGACACTCTGGAACGAGCGCGAACATCAAGTTGCACCACAACGTCGGCGGTTTACCGGAGCAGTTGGGCTTCGAACTCGTCGAGCCGATGCGGCTTCTCTTCAAGGATGAGGTTCGCGCCCTTGGTGAAGTGCTCGGACTTCCGGCGCAAATCGTTTGGCGTCATCCGTTCCCGGGTCCGGGTCTCGCGGTGCGCGTCATCGGCGACATCACGCGCGAGAAACTTGATGTCCTGCGCGAGTGTGATCGAATCTTGCTCGAAGAAATCGTGGCTGCGAATCTCTATCGCTCGACGAGC
Source organism: Phycisphaeraceae bacterium (assembly GCA_040380385.1). GTDB lineage: Bacteria > Planctomycetota > Phycisphaerae > Phycisphaerales > SM1A02 > QWPT01. Next base: position 5,534 of record JBEIJG010000217.1, read on the forward strand.
CAGGTTTTTGCGGTGCTTCTCCCCGTCAAGTCGGTTGGTGTGATGGGCGACGGGCGAACCTACGACTCGACGGTCGCGATTCGCGCGGTCGACACGCAAGACTTTATGACTGCGGACTGGTCGCGCATTCCGTACGACGTATTGGCGCTGATTTCGAATCGCATCATCAACGAAGTGAAGGGCGTCAATCGCGTGGTGTACGACATTTCGTCGAAGCCTCCTGCGACGATCGAGTGGGAGTGAGTGCTTGATC
>JBEIJG010000218.1:0-5776 GCA_040380385.1 Phycisphaeraceae bacterium
CAGGGCCTCGCGAGGATTCATGGAAAGAAACCTTCCGCGAACGGAGTCTGCCGGAGACGTCCGAGTTCCGCAGAGAAGGCGTACGCGATGATTCGCTGGAAGTGCCGCTCGTTCGACGCGCCATCGACGGCCTGCAGCATCAGGAGCATGCGTCGTCCCTCCGCGTCGGTCGTACGCCCGCTCCGACCTGGGGTGAACGGACGTGGTGCGCCGGAGTTGCGAATATTCTCGCACCATTCCTTCAACCAAGTCTCCCAACGCGCCTTCCATGCTGACTTCCACGCTGACTTCCATGCCGTCGCCTCGGCCGCGCCGCGCGTCGGCGCATCTGTACCCGTCTTGCTGATCGAAGGAAGTCCGGCAAGAGGCTCCTCGAGCACCGTCTGCTCGCATCGATCGAGCCGTGCGATGAGCGCGGCGTCGTCGCCAGCCACCGCGCGCAGCACGCGGATCGTCCGCGACGCGGACATCGTCCCCGTCGACGCGCACCCCGATAGCCTCTCCACAATCCGTAAACTGAAGCGGAGGCGTGCGATCGCATCAAGTTCGATCGACCACGCTGCATCGAGAAAGATTGGCGCCGTCACGAGTCGTATCTCAAACGCAAGTCCGCCACGCGCGTCTTCAACGAGACCTCCACGCTCGACGACATCCATGCGCCCCTCCTCCGCGCCCGTCCGCGCCTTGAATGCCGCGCGCGCGGCGAGTTCTGCGCGTTCGTCTTGCAACGCTGCATCCCGGAAGCGCTCGGCAAACGCAGGCAGATCCGCGACGAGCTCGTCGATCGCAGGGAGCGCCGCGACGAACAGCTTGCGCTGATCAACGACACCGATTCCCGCCGCCGTCGCAATCGCGAGAATGTCGTCGGGGATCCTCGTTCCGATGACCGCATCCGATCGACTGAGGAAATAGTCCATCCTCTCAAGCGAAAGAACCGCCGCTGCCGCGCTCTGTTTGGGTAGATCGAATGCGCCGCGCAGCGTCTGCATGCGCGATGTATGGAACGCGTTCTCCCGAGCAATGTCGTCGGGCAGAGTCCGCCAGACCGTCGCATCGACTTCGCCGAACGCGTCTAGACCACCCAGGGATCGACGCGCCAACACCTCGGCTGCAGTCGGCTCCGACGCAATGAACGCTGCGAGCACCGCCTCGATTTCATCCTTCGGTCGGTCGATGCCATCGAGACGCAACGCGCCGACCGCACGACGAAGATCCGTTGCCGGAAGACGACATACTGGGTTCAGAGCCTCGCCGTCATTCTCCGCGGGCGCACTTTCGGCGTAGCCCTGTCGGATCAATCGCACCGAGTCCTTCTCTGACTCATCCTCGTGTGCCATCAAGTTCTCTTCGGAAGCCGATCCGAATCGGCGCCAGTCGGTACGCAATTCCGAATCGTCCGCGAAGCCTGTATCGGCAATCCGCGCGACGTCATTGGCTTCTGCGCGCCCGGGCGTACCCTCGCGTTGCACGATGCCCGAGATCCGTGCAACGCGCACCGCGAACTCTTCGGGCGACGATGCTTGCATCGCGTTCTTGAAGGTCCGGACCAGTGCCTCCGTGAACGGATGCTCGCCGCGCAGCATTGCATCCCGCGCGCGCGCGTCGGCTTCGCTGCCCGTGAAACCGGCGGTAAAAGCGCGATCCTCGGCGAGAAACGCTCGGTACGCGGCAACGCTCGCCATGACGAAACGGTGCCGTTCCTCGCGCACGGCGCGCTCCGCGGCTGCGTCCCCTTGCGCCGCGGCTGCATCCCGCGATCGGTCCTTGCGCAATGCGCGCATCACCCGCTCAGACTCCTGCCACGGCTCGGCGATGGCCGTCGCAAACCCCCCATCGCGACAGGCGTTTGAGATGAGCTCGACGCGCAGCGCGTCGGCAGCGTCGAGACTGACCTCAGCCTCGACGCGGTCGGCAAACGCGAGGTTCGCCGCGAGATTGGCACGCGCAAGACGCGCGATCGCACGCAGGGCGTCGTCGGCGGCCTGTGCTTCCGCGCGGCCCAACTCCGCGTCGTACAGGACCGGAGCGTGCTGCTCGACGGCGGCAAGCTCGAACCCGATCCGACGAAGCTCGCGATGCTCGCCGAGGATCCGCGGCCACTCGACCGCGAGCAGCGCATCAAGCGCGACCCGACGCTCTTCCGGCACGCGCTGGTGGATGCGTGGATGACCCACCGCAACGGCGAGATCGACGCACGGCGTCGTCAAGATCGGGAGTCGGTCGATGGAAAGCGATGTGCCGTCGGAGAACGCGACGCGATGCGCGATACGACCACGGAAGTTCGCCTGCGCGATTGCATCGAGCGCGGAGGGCGCACCAGTGGCCGCGCAGGCCTCGATGACGCGCGTCACGAGCGCCTCATGAAGTACATCAGACGCTGCCCACGCGTCCGCGAGTGCACGGCTACCCGCCGCGTCATCAGCCTCAGCCGCGGCGTCAGACATCCGACGCGACTTCGGTGGGAGTCGAACGCTCCAATCCGCGTCAAACGCGGTATACGCATCGCCAATCGCGGCAAGCGCATCGCCGCCCGCATCGAGCGTGCGCGTCGCCTCGTAGAGAAGTTCGACGAGCGTGATCGACTGCGGCATCTGGTCGAGCGAGGTCAACTGTCGGCGGAACTGCGCCGATGCCGCAACGGAGTGCACCAACGTCGCGCGCGTATCCCCAGCAGAAGCTGGATGGTGAAGCGCACCAACCGTCGCCGCCAACAGGGTCAGCGCAACGAGGCGCGATCGCTCGTTCAGAAACGGAGCAGCACAACCGCTGTCAATCATCATCGCGCATCCACGGGTTCATGTCTTCGTCGTCCGTGGCGGTTGCGGCGTCGTCTTTGGCGAGCCCTGGTACGAGCCCCGGTACAAGCGCTGCGTTCTCCGCACCAAGTACGCGACGCAGTTCGGAAAGCGCCTTCTCCGTGCGTTCCTTGCGATTGAAGCGGGCTTTCTCGATCGCTTCGGCGCGCTTCTGGTACTCCGCCCAACCTGCCTCGTCCATGGCACCCGTCATCGGCATGCCCGATGGCTGGGCCATTGCGCCGCTGAGCTTGTCGTACACGGCTTCATACTCCGCTGAAAGCGCGGCAATCCGCGCGCGCTGATCTTCCGAGAGCGCAGGCAAGCGTGCGGCGGCATCGAGTTGCGGCTGTGCAGTTTCGGTGCGCTTGTAGATGTCGGGATAGGCACCTCGGAGGAGTTCACGTCGGACGGCGGAAACTGTCTCCGCATCGCCTGCGTGTGCTTCAAAGGCGTCGAGATATGCCTTCATGATTGACTCGCCAAACGCGCGATCGTCGCCCTGCGCTTTCAGCAGAAGTTCGCCGTATTCACGCGATGCGCGCTCGACAGCGGCCTGATCGCGTGTCGAGAAGACCTGCTCGACTTGACGCGTTTTGCGGTTCAGTTCCATGCGTTCACGGACACGCGCGGGGAGCGCCTTTGCGATGGCACCGAGCTCAGCCTTCGCGCCCTCAAGAACGGCGCGTGCGACGGCTGGATCAACCGATCCGGCTGCAAGCGTCCGCGCGAGCGGTAACGGCATGCCCATGGAAGTCCCGCCCATTCCGACCGTCGCGCGCGAAACTGCCAAGTCTGAGCGCTCGAGTCGCAAAAGGGTCAGCAGTGCATCGTCGCTCGCGAGGCCGAGCGCACTCGCGAGATCTGCATACAACTTCTCGTCGAGTTCGAACGTCAAGGCCGCGATTTGCACGCGCAAGTCTTCGAACGCGCGCGTCGCCGCCTCGTCGTAGATGATCGCCCCACTGCCATCCGAGGACATGCGCTTTGAACCGAGGTCTTGCACCCGATCGGCCATCGATTGCATTTGCGCGTCCCACTGCGTCGTCTTCCATCCTTCAACGATCGCCTCGACCACACTTTGTGCCGTGCTATCGAGCCCAACCAAGCGCCCGATCCGCACGACGTCGGCGGCGGTCAACGCATCGGGCACAAGGTAGGCGTTCCCGTCCAAGAATGCGGAACGACGCTGAGCGTCGGCTTGCGCCGTCGCGTCGGCATTCGCATCGCTCTCCGCAAGCTTCGGAGCACTCGCCACGCGGTAATACTCGCGCTCGGTGCCGTCTTCTTCATAGCCTGTGAACGTCGCGACGTACGTGCCAGCTTTGTCACCAAGTTTCGAGCTGATCGTCTTCAGTGCGCCGTCGCCAACCTCGCGGGCACTCTTCCGCGCGGCGGTGACCGCTTCGGATTCGCCCGACAGACCGAGCATCCCTTCGCGACCTGGCGAGTCGAGCATCACCTCGGCGAGTTTCTCGTTTGCCTGCGCTTGCTCGCGCATCCAATTCGACAGAACGCGCGCAATCTCCGACTTGGCCTCCGCCGAGATATCTGGGTCGCGTTCGATGCGGCCACCCAGCGAACGCATGCGCGTGCGAGAGATGTTTTCGGAGGCAAAGCCAACGCTGTTGACGGTCGCGTCCGCGACGTCGAGGCGAAGCCCAAGCCCAACCGCTTCAGGGAGCAGTGCAGCCAACGCCGCCGCACCCGCACGATTTGCTTCAAAATTCGATTTCACCGACTTCCGAATGTCAGCGCCGAGCGCCGCGAGTTTTTCCATCATGGCGCGCTGCTGCTGCTCCATCGCGGTCATGTCTGGGTTGTTCGGATCAGCCGCGGTGGCTGCCGTCATCGCCTGCTGCATCTCCAACATGATGTCAAAGAACCCGAGGAGCGCCTTGCGAACATCGGCGTTGTATGCACGCGCCTGTGAGAGCGTACGTTGCTCTTGCGAGCGGAGCGCCGCATCGAAAGCCTCGCGATTCTCCGCTGAAACGCGGCCGAAGTACTCTTCGCGAATGGCGCGCGCGGGAAGATCGCTGAATCCAGCACCGCCGCCGAGCATCATCGGGGCAAATCGAACGATGCCCGCCAAGAGTCGCTGGCGTTCGCGTGCTTCGCGCACACGCTGCATGCCGCCGCGACGTGACTCGGCCACAAGTTCGGTTGCAGAGGCGAGAAACTGATTGTCCGCATCAGCGAGCTTTGCTTGGATGCGCTCGAGATCGCGGAGGAACTTCTCAAACTGGTCCTTGGTCGGCTGTCCGCCACTCATGCTCGCCATGACAGTCGACGCCTCTGGCTCGATCTCCGCGCGATAGCGGTCGAGGTACGACTCATGCAAGCGGTCGATCGCCTCCGCTTCCGCGTCGGTGGGCATGACATACGCCGCGAGGAAACGCTCGAGTCGCTGCGTCGTGATTGGCCCGCCGACGATGTCACGGCTCGATTGAGCCGCGGCGGATCCGCTGAACGACTCCACCGCTGCAACGCCCGCAAGCCAACCGATGGCGACGACGAGGAGCGGCAGGATGCGCGAGGTGATGAGCGTTTGAACGTGGCGCGTACTCATAATCGACTCCAATGGCTCCGACGGGTTGGGCATTCAAGTTGGGCGTTCAAAATGAATGTTCAAGGTATGCGACGAACAACGACACCCCGCGCACGGATCACGCAGAGAGTCGAAAAATACCCGTTTCGCAGAAGAAATCGAGCGCGTCAACACGCGCCCGAGAAATCGAAACAAGGAAGTCGTGAGTCGGGAGTCATGAGAAGGGCGTCATGAGAAGGGAGTCATGAGAAGGGAGTCATGGCCGAAGTCGCAAGCGCACCCTCATGCACCCCGAACATCAGGCCGCCACGCACAATCGCGGACGCTCTACGTCACGCTTCGGGGGTCGCTTCGAGCATGGCTCGAAACAACCGACGGCGCCGATCGCGCGCGGGAGTCAGTGCGCGGAGCCAAGTCCGGCCGCACGACG
>JBEIJG010000219.1:0-5772 GCA_040380385.1 Phycisphaeraceae bacterium
CCTGGTGACCGGTTGCATGGTCGGCTACGCGTACTCGATGGAGTTCTTCATCGCGTGGTACTCGGGCGCGATGTACGAGAAGTTCGCGTTCATCAATCGTGCGTTCGGTCAGTACTGGTGGGCGTACTGGATCATGGTCAGCTGCAACGTGATCACGCCGCAGCTCTTCTGGTTCAAGAAGATCCGCACCAGCATCCCGCTTATGTTCGTGCTCTCGATCTTTGTGAACGTCGGCATGTGGTTCGAGCGCTTCGTGATCATCGTCACGAGCTTGGCCAACGACTTCCTCCCGAGCTCGTGGGACATGTTCACGCCGACGTGGGTCGACATCGGAACGATGGTCGGCGCGTTCGGCCTCTTCTTTACGCTCTTCCTCTTGTTCTGCCGCTACCTCCCCATGATCGCCATGGCGGAAGTGAAGGCAGTCATGCCGCAAGCGGATCCGCACGGCGCGGGCGCGGGCAAGCACGGTCATCACGGCCACGCTCACTCTCACGACGGACACGGACACTGAACAGCACGACCCTCGCTGATCCGGCCTCGCGGCCATCAGTGATGAATGACTTCGCACTCTGAAGGTTGAATCATGGCGACGATCGTCACAACACCAACTGAAACCGGCGCAGGACAGCCCGCGGCGAAGCCGACGCGGATCTACGGCTTGCTCGCGGAATTCGAGACGCCCGGCGACCTCATGGCCGCCGCTGAGAAGTGCCGCGATGCGGGCTACCGCTGGTGGGATTGCCATACGCCGTTCCCAGTGCACGGCCTCGACGGCGCGATGGGAATCAAGCGCACGATCCTGCCATGGCTTGTCTTCGGTGCAGGTGCGACTGGCACGCTCGTCGCGTTCCTCCTCCAGGCGTACACCAACTCTTGGAACTTCCCGATGTGGGCCGGAGTGTGGGTGCACGGCTATCCGTTCCTCATCTCGGGTAAGCCTGCGATGAGCCTTCCGGCGTTCATCCCTGTCATGTTCGAGTTGACCATCCTCTTCTCGGCGCTTGCGACCGTGAAGTTGATGTTCCTCTTCAACGGGCTGCCGCTCCTCTATCACCCGCTCTTCACGTCGAATCGTTTCCGTCGCGCGTCGAACGACCGCTTCTTCATCGTGATCGAAGCACGTGACCCGAAGTTCCTCCCGAAGCGCACTGAGGAATTCCTCAAGACGCTCTCACCTGTCTCTATCGAAACGGTGCAGGACTAACGCATGATTCCGCTTCCTCCACGTTGGATGATCTTCACCGGAATTCTCGCAGCGTGCGCGCTTGCGATCCCGCCCGTTGTGATTGCGCGTGTTCGCGCAACGCCGGATGAGAATCGCGCCGTGCACATCTTCTTCGACATGGACTTCCAACCGAAGTTCAAGTCGCAGGCAGAGAACCCGCTCTTCGCCGACGGTCGCGCGCAGCGCTACGCCGTTGAAGGCACGGTTGCGCAAGGCGAGACCATGCTCGACTCGCACCTCTACGAGGGCGCCGTCAACGGAAAGTGGGCGGAGACGCTGCCTGAAGGCATGTCGATGACGCCTGAGTTCCTCGCGCGTGGTCAACAGCGCTACAACATCTACTGCTCGGTTTGCCACGGCTACGCGGGTTGGGGTGACGGCACCGTCAACAAGCGCGCGATGGAACTGATGTCGAACAGCGAAGGCCCGGTGCAGGGTACGAGTTGGGTGCAGGCGAAGAGCTTGCACGACCCAGTCGTACGCGAACACCAACTGGGCATGCTTTACAACATCGCGACCAACGGCATCCGCAACATGGCGGGCTATGGCGCACAGATCGATCTCGAAGATCGCTGGGCGATCGCCGCGTACGTGAAGGCGCTGCAACTCTCGCAGGATGCGTCGCTCCAAGACGTTCCGCCGGAACTCCGCGCCAATCTTCAGACCAATTCGAAGCAGGGTGAGGTGAAGTGATGGGTCACGCTACGACGCATGCCGATCTCGGCACTTCCAACATTCAACTCCCTGCGTTTGCGCTCGGCTTCCGCAACGTCGCCATCGCGCTCGCGGTGATCGGCCTCGGCGGTGGCGCGGCGATCGGTTACACCGGCATGTTCGGCACCGACGGCCATCACTTCTGGCGCGCGTACATGATCGCGTTCCTCTTCGCGCTCACGCCATGCCTTGGTGGTCTCTTCTTCGTCTTCGTTCAACACCTGACGCGTGCAGGTTGGTCGGTGGCAGTGCGCCGACCGGCGGAAGCGCTGGCGGCGAATCTCCGCTGGGTGTGGATTCTCTTCGTGCCATTCGCTGTGCTCTGGTTCATGGGCAAGGCGAATCTCTTGTGGGTTTGGGCGGACATGGAGTCGCTCAAGGCCAACAACGAAGCCGAGTACCACATCGTGCACGCGAAGGAAGCGTTCCTGAATCCGACGTTCTTCTGGATTCGCGCTGCGGTCTACTTCGCGGTCTGGGCCGCGCTTGCGAGCTTCTACTTTGGCGGCAGCGTTCGCCAAGATGCATCGGGCGATATCTCGATCAGTGAGCGTATGCAGAAGTGGTCGGGCCCAGCCGCGATCCTGTTCGGCCTCACGACGACCTTCGCTGCGTTCGACTGGATCATGTCGATTTCGCCAGCCTGGTTCTCGACGATGTTCGGCGTCTACTTCTTCTGCGGCTGCGCAACCGCAGGCTTCTCGGCCATGATTCTCATCACGGTGCGTTTGCGAAGCCTCGGCCTCTTGAAGGGCATCGTCACTGCAGAGCACTTCCAAGACATGGGCAAGTTGCTCTTCGCGTTCGGCATGGTGTTCTGGGCCTACATCGGCTTCAGCCAGTACATGCTGATTTGGTACGCGAACATCCCAGAAGAAACGGGTTGGTTCCTCGCGCGTCAACTCGGCGGTTGGGCACCTGTGTCGTGGGCGCTGCTCTTCGGCCACTTTGTGATCCCGTTCGTTGCCGTGATGAGCAAGTGGCAGAAGCGCCGCACGCTCGTTCTTGCTGCAGCTGCGGTGTGGATGCTCTGCTTCCACTACGTCGATCTTTACTGGTTGATCATGCCGGAAATTCCGCATGACATCGGTACGTTTAAGACCTATGGTGAGATCTCAGCGAAGTACGCCGATACCCCGTCCCACTTCGGCAATCCTGTGAATTTCCTCCTCGCGATCGGCGCGCTTGCGGCGGTTGCTGCTGGAACGCTCGGCACACTCTCGCGCGTCGCGCTCGTGCCGAAGCAAGACCCGCGTCTCGCGGAGAGCATCCGTTTCGAGAATCAGTAATCACGATGGATGCAGTGTGTGAAGAAGTGCTCGACGCAGTACTTGAAGAAGTGAATTCGCGGCAAGTGCCGCAGTCAGGAAACGACCTTGGCCAACGCAACCACCACGAACGAAGCGACCACGCAGATCGACGATCCAGAAATGGGCTCGACGTGGTTCTACTCCTTCGTCGGCATCATCTTCTTCGTTGTGTTCTGCCTCGCGGTGAGCGTGCTCTTCTTCGGTGTTGAGCGCAACTTCTCCGACGAGACCGTGCTCGACGTGCCACCAGCGCTCTCAACCGATCTCCGTCAAGAGCAGCAGGGGCTGCTCGGTCAGTACGGCACCTACGTCGAAGAAGTGGACGAGAAGAAAGTCGAACGCGTGCGCATCCCAATCGAGCGCGCGATGGAATTGATGGCAAAGCAGGGCAAGTAACCATCCAGATCGGAAGCCCGATGGGGCACGCCGACTGAACCTCAGCACACCATGACGAACGCAGCCAACATCATCCGACAGACTCGCGCGGCACTCGCCGCTGCGTTTGTCGCTTTGATGCCGATGGTTGGGACGATGGTTGGGTCGATGGTTGGGTCGATGGTTTGCATGACGTCGACCGCTCACGCGCAGCTCAACCTCGGTGTTCCCGAGGAGTTGAAGGGCGTCGACATCATCGAGAATCTTGACGCGCAGTTGCCACTCGATGCGCGCTTCACCGATGACGCTGGCCGTCAGGTGTCGCTGCGCGACTACTTCGATGGCAAGCGACCGGTGTTGTTGCAGCTTGGATACAACCGCTGCCCGATGCTTTGCTCGTTGGTGTTGAATGGAACCTTCGACGGCCTCAAGGGCGTCGATTGGACGCCCGGCAACGAGTTTGAACTCGTCTCGATTTCGATCGATCCGACCGAGACGGCCATGCTCGCCAAGGCGAAGAAGGAGTCGTACCTCGCCGACTTCGATCGTGCGGGCGCGGCACCTGGCGTGCATTTCCTCACCGGCACCGAAGTCATGTCGAAGGCTGTCGCCGACGCGGTTGGCTTCCAATTCAAGCGTCAGCCCGATGGTGAATACGCGCACGCGGCGGCGATCTTCCTCATCAAGCCGGATGGCAAGATCAGTCGCTACATGTACGGTGCAAAGTTTGAGCCGAAGGATCTCCGCATGGGTCTCCTCGAGGCCTCGCAAGGTCGCATCGGAACAACACTCGACCGCTTCATTCTTTGGTGCCACATTTACGACCCCGATGCGCGCGGCTACGTGCTGCAGGCACGCAAGGTGATGACGATCGGCGGGGCGGTCACGCTTGTTGCGCTTGGGCTCGGGCTCGGGGCGTTCTGGCGCACCGAACTCCGCAAGAAGCGCGAGTTGCTCAAGCAAGAGAAGGCGCAATCAGAGAAGCAAAGCGAGTTGACCAACTCCTCAGCCGTGTAAGTCGTGTAGTTCGTGTGGGTGTAATCCGTGTGGTTGCAATTTGAGCGAGTTTGACCCGCGTTCACTGAGCGCGGAAAACAAGACGAAGGCGAACGAAAGTGTTGAACATGATCCCAACCCTCCTCTCTCAGGCCACCAACGATCCAGCGCTCGGCGCTGGTCTGCCGGTCACGCCCAAGACGTTCTGGCTCCCGGAAGGTGCGTCCACGATCGCGCCGGAGATCGATTGGATCTTCAACTTCATCAACTACATCAATTACTTCTTCTTCGTCCTCGTCATCGGCATCATGTTTGTCTTCATGTGGAAGTACCGCCAGCGCGGCCGTGAGGTTTACGCGCGTGGTCCGAACCACCACACGATGCTCGAACTCGGTTGGACGATCATCCCAACGATCATCGTCGTGTTCATCTTCTTCATTGGCTTTAAGGGATTCATCGTCGCGAAGACGGTGCCCGACAACGCCTATCAGATCGATGTGACCGCGGCGAAGTGGTACTGGAAGTTCAAGTATCCAAACGGCGCGACGAGCGACGACCTCTACGTCCCCGCGGGCCGCCCAGTCAAGCTCGTCATGCGCAGCGAAGACGTGCTGCACTCGTTCTACATCCGCGATTTCCGCGTGAAGCAGGACGTTGTGCCGGGTCGCTACACCAGCCTTTGGTTCCAAGCGGACAACCCGACCGAAGGTCAGGATTTCCATCACATCTTCTGCACGGAGTTCTGCGGCACGGGCCACTCCGACATGAACCGCAAGGTGTTCGTGCTGCCCGAGACCGAGTTCGACAACTGGGTTGTGGAACAAGGTCGCTGGCTCGACAAGGTGTCCGATGAAGACCTCTGGTGGAAGGCCGGTCCACAACTCTATCGTGCGTGTGCGAGCTGCCACACGCTCGATGGATCCGTCGGAACTGGTCCATCGTGGGGCAACTACGACGGCACCGGAAATGTCTGGGAGCACAGCAAGGCTGGCTCGACGCACAAGATTGACGGCGGCAAGAACCTCGGCGACATCATTGGCACAGGCAAGGAATACGAAACGCCTGAGGGTTACCTCCGCGAGTCGATTCTCAACCCCGGCAAGCACCTCGTTGACCCCTATGGCAACGTGATGCCCACCTTCAAGGGAC
>JBEIJG010000220.1:0-5743 GCA_040380385.1 Phycisphaeraceae bacterium
ATGGAGGCGCTCGGCTACGAGAAGGAAGCACTCGGCTTCCACGTGTCGGGCCACCCGCTCGACATGTGGCGTGAAGAGATCGCGCAGTTCGCGACCGCCGATCTTCGTCGCGCGGCGGAGCTTCCGCAGGACACACCGATCGTTGTTGCGGGGCTCGTCTCGCGCATGCGTGCACTGGTTTCGCAGAAAGGTAAGAACCCGGGCGCGAAGATGATGATCCTCGGGCTCGCCGACAAGAACGCCACGATGGAAGGCGTGCTCTTCCCCGACGCGTTTGCGAAGTTCGGCGATCTCGTCGCAGGCGATCGCGCGATTGTGCTCATCGGATACATCGATCGCGGCCGTGGCGAACCGAACATCATTATCGATCGCGTGATTCCGCTCGACGACGCGGCGGCGCATCTTGCGACGCGGCTTGAGATCGCGATCGAATGCGGCGGCGACGACGCGCGGGCCGCGGAGAACACGCTCGACATGGTCGCTGGGCTTCTTAAGCAAGCGAGTAGCGGCGCCTCGATGACGCCCGGCAAACCCGTCGAAGTGGTCGTTCATCTCGATGGCGACGCGCGACGTGTGACGCTTGCGGCACATCGGTTGCGCGTCGTGCCTGCACGGCCGCTTCTCGACGCGCTGCGGCGCATCGTCGGCGGCGACCGCGTCCGCGTGAAAGGTGGTTGGACCCCCGAGCGGCGTAAGCCGAAGCAGTGGGGCGGGCGACCGCGGAGCGACGAGCCAGTCGAGGTGTGAGTCATCGTTGAATCAGGCGTTTCGACGGACGAACGCGCTGTGCCGAGAAGAGATTTTGCGAGGAGTGTCCGTGGCGGACACGACCTGTGGTCTTTGCTGAAGCTCGACCACAAAGTCAGAGATGATGCGTGAGGCGCGCACGAAGCTTCAAAAAGTGTGACGAACTTTGGTCATGGCGTATCTTTGATGTCGCTACGCTTCGCCACATGATTCCCTGAACGAACGCTTCTATGCCTCGCGCCAAGCCACCAACCTTTGACATCGCGAACGAGCAGATCACGAGCGCGGCGCTTGAACTGCACCGCGCATTGCGCGATGCGCTCGACCAAGTGTTGCCGCCTGGGAGTGGTGCCAGAGCGTGCGGTCGAGCGCTCAGCTTGAAACGGCAACTTGGATGGCAGATCTACTCGATCGCGCACACGGCCGATCATGCGGCGGTGATTCGTGCGCTTCCAAAGCAGCGAGGTTGGGAGTTGGTGTTGGAAGCGCTTCGAGATCGGAGGTGTCCCGAGGCATCGCTCCGAACACTTCGAAATGCGATCCTGCGTCTCGACACGCAGCTTGAGAGTCCGCTCTGGGATCGCTCGACCGTGCGCGCCGTCGCGGCAGGTGCGCTCGATCGTGCCACGGATCAAGAGGCCATGCTGCGCGCTCGAAAGCAGGCGACGCAGGCGAACGAACTCATCCACGGCGTCGGTCAGAAGCACTATGTTTCGTCGTTTCTCGTTGGCCCGGCGGGCGCGCGAAGCACTGTTGGAATGGCCGCGGTCACAAGCATTTATGGTTTGCGGCGCACTCGCCCCGGCGCTGCGTGGCCCGTGTACTACACGCTCGAGGCGTACAGCCCAAAGGATCCCTCGCGTGGCGTCTTGACGGCGAGCCGACGTGGCAGCGGCGACACGCCGCTCGCGGCAGACCTGTCATCCGATGCGGCGGTATCCGGCTGCCTGCGTATGCGCCAAGACGGTGAGACCAACATGGTCGAACTACTCGATCGCGGAGAAGCCAACATACAGCCGCTTGATTTGGCCTTTGTGGAGCATGTCCCAAAGGTCGGAACACTGACAGAAGCGCCAAGCCCTTGGCGACTCATGTTCCTCCTGACAACACCGAGTGAGCGCGCGGTGACGGAGATTTGGATTCATCGATCATTGCAACTGGTGAACGACCCGGCTGCGATGCTCATGAGTGCGCCGATCCTCAACCGACGCGTGCTTGCAGAGCATACGCTCGAGCGTCTGCCGCTTGAGTCGAATGCAGTACCGATCGAACGCCCGACGCTCCCTACAGCCCTGCGTCGACACGCTGCGACGCATAGCGAACTCCTCGCACGAGGAGCGAAGCGCCTCGACTCGTCGATCGATGAATTCGTGGGCTTCCAGTTGGAGATCACGAACCCGCCGTGGATGTCGATGCTTGCGATGATGTTTGATTGTGGACGACCCAAACGCTGACGCGAGGCGTGGCTCGCGCATGGCGCTTTGGCATATCACTGGCGGAGTTGGTAGCCCCGCGCGCGATGCGCTGTAGCGCCGCGCCTTCGTGCGATCGACAAAAAGCACAGCGGCGAGAGCAGTCGGCTCTCGCCGCCGTCGCGGGCCGAGATGCGGATGTAGTAGTCCTCACTGGCGTGCACGCCGAACCTGATCGAGCTTGCGAAGGCCGACGAGCATCCTGTCGCGTTGTCGGTCGAGCAGACCTCGAATGGCCCGCACTCGGTCGCCATCGCGAGCGCCGAGGGTCGGCGCAGCGGACGCCAAGGCGAGGATCGTGCTTGTACTGGGAACGAGTGCGGCGGCAAGTTCGCGGCTCGGGGTGCGGCTCGGGGTGCGGCTGGGTTCACGCGCCAGTCTCGTGGATCTCGCGGTCATGTTCGGTTCCTTCCGTGCGGAGGTGTTTCGTGCGGGAACGCGGCCGGAACGGCAGCCCAAACGCTCCGGAGAACTTCACAGCGAACCGCGCTGCGACCCTTGGAATCGAACAACATCACACAGAACCCATGTGGGCACCGAAGGTATCGGTACCGCGGCGGCATACTGCGGAGGCGGGGAGGCGTCGGTGCGGCTCACATCGCGGCGAGCCGTTCGGCGACATCCTTCTCGGCAAGCGTCGCAAGCAGCGCGTCGAGTTCGCCCGCGAGGAGTTTCGCCAGCGGAAACGACTGCTCGACGCGGTGGTCGACGGCGATGCCTTCCTTGAAGCGATAGGTGCGGATCTTTTCCGCGCGATCGCCGGAGCCAATCATCGAGCGGCGCTCGGCACTTCTCTTGAGATCAGCCTCACGCTTGCGCAGCTCGTAGACCCGCGCTCGCAGCAAACGCCACGCTTTCTCGCGATTTTGCCCTTGCGAGCGCGTCTCCTGCATGCGGACTTCAAGCCCAGTCGGCAGGTGAATGAGGTGCACCGCGGTCGCGACCTTGTTCACGTTCTGACCGCCAGGGCCTTGCGCCGTCGTGACCATTTCCTTCACCTCGGCTGGATCAAGCGCCGCATCGACCTCTTCGGGCTCGGGCATGATCGCGACGGTGGCGGTCGACGTATGAATGCGGCCTTGCGCTTCCGTCGCAGGAACGCGCTTCACCTGATGTGTGCCACCTTCAAATTGCAGCGAGGCGAACGCGCCCTCGCCCTCGACGGTCGCGATGGCGTGGGTGAGTCCACCGACATCGCCAGGCTTCGTTTCAACGACGTCGACACGCCATCCTCGGCGCGCGGCGTAGGCGCGGTACATCTCGAAGACCTCGCCCGCCCAGAGCGCAGCCTCGTCGCCGCCGACACCCATACGTACCTCGAGGACGAAACTCGCGATGCCTGCGTCGTCGCCAGTCACGAGCGCCTTCACGATCGTCACAGCGAGCGCGCGTGCGCGTTGTTCGAGTTCCGGCTTCTCCGCGCGCGCCATCACGGCCAATTCGGCGTCGCCCGAGGCGAGGAGTTCGCTGAGTCCGACGAGTTCGTTCGCGCTCCGCTCAAGCGCGGTGAACGGCTCAAGCGTCCGCGCGAGCACCGAGCGGCGGCGCGAAAGCGCGCTTGACTTGCGGTGATCGGCGGCGATCGCGAGATCTTCAAGTTGCGCGGCGATGCCGTCGTCCTCTGCGCGCTGTTGCGACAGCACGCGACGCAAGTTCTCTGGGAGAAGCTCCGCGATCAGCGCGTCGGCGCGCGGGTCGATGTTGGCGGGGGAAGAAGACACGATCGGTGGTCGGGGAGAAACTCTGCAAGAGCGTACCGCGGCGGTGCGCGGTCATTGAGGACGCTTGCGTTCGACCGAAGGCCATGAAAGTCGACGGTCCATCAAAGCCAAAGGCCGCCGCAAATGCGACGGCCTTCGGAATTCTGTTGGTGAGGGGGCAGGGCGCGCGACGCGCGCACGTCGAGCAATCACTTCTTCTTGTTCTTGTCGAAGTAGTTGCCGGCGAACTTCTTCTGGAAGCGCTCGACGCGGCCGAGGGTGTCGACGAAGGTCTTCTGACCCGTGAAGAACGGGTGCGAGCCCGACCAAATTTCGACGTTCATTTCAGGCACCGTCGCGCCGACGGTCATCACGACCTCGCCACGGAAGATGACCTTGCACTCGGGGTAGTACTTCGGATGGGTGTCCTGCTTCATGGCTGCTCCAGTCGTTCTTCTCGGTTCGTGATCCCAATCGTTTCGCGCGGTCTTCCGGTCAACCGTTCAGGCAGTCGCCGAACTGCGAAGTTCACTGATCAGGATCACTCGTTCGGTGTTGGACATCACGCTCTCGCGCGGTGCGTCCTTTGAATCCCAACCGCCGGGCGGCGGGGGATCGAAGAATGTACCAATCGCGGGCAGAGTTGCAAGCGACTCGAGATGTGGCGATTGCGTTATTGGACGAAATCAAGCGGAACTTCCGCGCCGGGTCGAACCATCTGCGACACTCACGTGCCCTCCGCGGCCCCGCGTGGTTTCCAATCGGGTTCCCAATCGGGCTCCCAATCGGGCTCTTCGTCTGGGCCCGCGCAGCTACGCACACTCCGCCGAGCACGCATGACGCGATGCCTCAGTCTGAAAGGGAAACACCATGTCGGATGCACCGAACACGTTCAACGTCACGAGTGAGAACTTCGACCGCGAGGTCGTTCAGGGATCGACGCCCGTACTCCTCGATTTCTGGGCAGCGTGGTGCCCGCCATGCCGCATGCTCAAGCCCGAGCTCGCGGCCCTCGCCCCTGAACTCGAAGGAAAGGTGCGCGTCGGCTTCGTCGATGTGGACGCCGAACCTGAAATTGCCGCCGCGTTTGGGGTGCGTGGCATTCCCGCGCTCTTCGTGATGAAGGACGGCGAGGTCGTTGATTCGTGGACCGGCTACATGCCGCGCGCAGCGGTCAAGGCACGGCTCGACCAACTCGCGTGAGCGTTGCCGCATGGCGAACGACGAGACGGCAACTCCCGACATGGTGACGGCCACCATGCTGCAGATTTGAGGCTGCAGATTTGAGGCTGCAGATTTGAGGCTGCAGATTTGAGGTGGCAGTTTTGAGGTGACCGTCATGACCAACGAAGTAAGTCGGTCGATCGTCCAAGTGGTGCCGGTTGAAGGCATGCACTGCGCCGCGTGTGCGGCCAAAGTGGAAAAGGCACTGCGCGGCGACGCTGGGGTCGCATCGGCCGACGTTGCGTTTGCCACGCGCAAGGCGCGCATCGCGTTTGACCCAAGTCGCACGTCGCTGCCGCAACTCGCGCAGCGCGTTCGGCAGGCTGGTTTCGAACTTGCCGTCGGTCGTGATGCGGCGGAGCGTGCACGCGAAGAAACGCGCGTTTTAACTGATCTTCGTCGCCGTTTCTTTGTGGGCGCGGCACTTTCGCTTCCGCTTGCGATCATCGCGATGACGCATGGTTCGATTCCATGGCTCGCGGGCGAAGGTGCCGCGTGGACGCAATGGGCGCTCGCAACGCCCGTCTACTTTTGGTGCGGTTGGCCGATCCACCGCGCAGCGCTCGAGCGCGCGCGGGTCCTCAGCACCGACATGCACAC
>JBEIJG010000221.1:0-5736 GCA_040380385.1 Phycisphaeraceae bacterium
AAAGCAGGGCGGCGCAGGCTGTGCGGGGTTCGCGCGCGCTTTTCGTTGGTTGCGTGGCCGCGGGCCTCTTCGTGGGTTGCGGGACCGTGCCGGAAACAGGGCGTTCCCAGTTCAATTTGATCTCGGCGAGCGATGAAATCACGCTTGGTGAAGAGGCGTACGCCGAGATGTTGAAGGGTGCGAAGGTCGTGACGACCGGCCCCGATTTCGTCCGTGTACAGCGGGTGGGGGAACGGATCGCGCAGGCGGCCGAGCGGCGTTACCCAAACGCCGTGAAGGGCTTTGAATGGCGCTTCACGCTCATCGAAAGTCCGGACGTCAACGCTTGGATGCTGCCCGGCGGAAAGAGCGCTGTCTACACGGGCCTCCTGCAGGTCGCGACGACCGACGATGAACTCGCGATCGTCGTGGGGCACGAAGCTGCGCACGCGATTGCGCGCCACGGAGCAGAACGCATGTCGCGCGGCGTGGCGACGCAGGTTGTGCTTGGTGCAGTTTCTGCGACCGGCGAAGTCGATCCAGCGATTGTCGAAGCAACAGCTGTTGCCTATGGCGCGCTCGGTGAAACGGCATTCAGTCGCAGCGAAGAAAGCGAAGCCGACGAGATCGGACTCATGATCGCTGCCGACGCTGGGTACAACCCAACGGCAGCAACCGGTTTCTGGCGCAAGATGTCAGCGCAGGGCGGGGAGAAGCCGCCTGAGTTCCTCTCGACCCACCCGAGCGACGAGAAGCGTGCAACGCGTCTTGCGAAACTCATGCCGAAGGCTGAAGCGATTTATCGTGAACGAACGGGTGTTTCTCCATGATGGCGTCGGCCGCCGGCGCGCATGAGAGCGGAGATTCTGCGCGTCCTTCGGAGCGATCGACGGCGACCGTGCGCGTTGAATCGGCGACTTCCGGCGGCGGAGTGCGTGTATCGATCGAGGGCGACCTGATCGCCGACTCGATTGGTGGTGCGCGAGAAACACTCGAAAAAGCGCTGCCAGCGAAGTCGTCGGGTGTCGGTTCGATTGAACTTGACCTTACGAAATGCACGGAGCTTGATGCGTCCGGTGTCTCGCTTGCGGTTTTCCTCTATCGCCTTGCGAAGTCGCGCGGCACGGAGTTTCGTGTTGTTGGCGCCGACGGAGATCGCAAACTTCTCGTGGATCTCGCGCTGCGCGGTCAAGATCCGGTCGCGCCGCCGCCGCCGATTGGTCTCGTTCGACAAGTCGGTAGTGCATCAATCAATGTCGCGGCGAGCGTGATTGATCTTGTGCGATTCATTGGGGAACTCTCGATTGTTTCCATGCAGGTTGCGCGCAATCCGCGACTCCTTCGCGTGCGCGACACGATCGCCGGCATGTCGCGGCATGGAACCGACGCGGTGCCTGTTGTCTCGCTGCTTGGTCTCTTGATCGGCACCATCATCGCGTTTCAAACGTTCGATCCGATGGCGAAATACGGCGCAAAACTGCAGGTGGCCGACGTCGTCGCGATTTCGATCGTGCGCGAACTTGGCCCGCTGATCACCGCGATCATTCTCGCTGGACGCTCGGGTAGCGCGTTTGCTGCCGAGATTGGCACGATGAAGGTCACGCAGGAACTCGATGCGTTGCGAACGTTCGGCATCGATGCGGTGCGATTTCTCGTGATTCCACGCATTCTTGCAGTGGTACTCGTGACGCCACTCTTGTCGGTCTACGCAACACTCTTGGGTGTTGCCGGCGGCTTCTTGATCCTCGGGCCTGAGGGTTTCACGCTTGCGCAGTACCTCGATGAAGTGCGCGCAGCGCTTGATATCGGAGATTTCCTGCAAGGTCTCGCGAAGGCCGCGGTGTTCGCGCTTCTCGTTGGCGCGATTGGGTGCCTCGCCGGTATGCGCACAGGCCAGGGGCCAGGCGCGGTCGGTTTGAGCACGACGCGCGCTGTTGTTGCAGGCATCGTCGCCATCGTCGTGGCGGATGCCGTTCTCGGAAGTTTCTTCTACGCGCTCGGAATCTAGGCAATTGCTCGGTGATTTGAGTTCTCGCACGTCTCACTTTCGCGCTTCTTCACTCGATGCCATCTTCGTCGCCGACATCTTCTTCGAACACGCCTCGTGAAGTCGCTATCGCACTTCGCGGCGTCACCATCGGATACGACCGTCCGATTGTCGAGGGCATTGACCTCGACATTTATGCGGGCGAAATCATGTTCATCGGTGGTGGGTCGGGGTGTGGAAAGACGACGCTGCTCTCCAACATGACCGCGTTGCGAAAACCGTTTGCTGGATCGATCACGATCGCGGGCACCGACGTGGCGACGGCCGACGATGAAGCAATCGCGCGTGTCCGCCGACGATTTGGCGTGATGTATCAGCTCGGTGCACTTTTCGGCGGGAAAACGCTGCTTGAAAACGTGCGGCTTCCGCTCGAGGAGTTCACTGATCTCTCAGACCGCGCAATGGATGACATCGCGCGCGCGAAACTTGGGCTCGTTGGTCTTGGCGCTCACGCGCACAAGGAACCAAGCGAAATCTCGGGCGGCATGCAGAAGCGCGCGGCCATCGCACGCGCACTGGCGCTCGATCCACCGATCATTTTCCTCGACGAACCAAGTGCTGGCCTCGATCCGGTGACGAGTGCGGATCTCGACGCACTGATCGTGGCGTTGAATCGCATGCTTGGGACGACATTCGTCATCATCTCGCACGAACTCGCGAGCATTTACGCGATCGGCCATCGCTTCGCGATGCTCGACGGCGCGCGCAAGCGGCTTGTCGCACTTGGAACGCCTGCAGAACTTCGCGATGCATCGCCCGATCCGTGGGTTCGCAACTTCCTGAATCGCGTCCCGACGGCGGAGGCCTGACACGATGCACATCACAAGAACCTTTTCATTGAGACGCGTGCGTACGTCACGGAGCAAGTCATGAGCGCATCGAAAGAACTCAGAGTTGGCATTTTCGTGATCGCGTCGACCACGCTGATTTTCGGTGGCGTCATCGCGCTTGGATCTGGCTCGTTGTTCAAAGATTCTGAGATCGTCGAGACTTCGACGACGGAGTCGGTCAACGGTCTTCAGATTGGAAGCCCCGTGAAATATCGCGGCGTTCCGATCGGTGAAGTCACAGCGATCAGTTTCGCCGATCGCTGGTATCCCGAAGATGGTGGACATGGCGAGTACTTCGACTTCGCGTCGCCCGTCGTGATTCGTATGAAGGTGCGGCTTGATGTCTTTGGCCCCGACAGCACGCACCTCTTCGGCGCGAACGTCGAGGAGGGTGTGAAGCAGGGTTTGCGTGCTCGAATGACGACCGCAGGACTGACGGGCGGGCTGTTCGTTGATCTTGATCTCAGCGACTCACACACGTACCCCGCGACAAAGCCGCCGTACACGCCCGAGTACGCGTACATCCCCAGTGCGCCGAGCCGATTCGATCAGCTTGTCGATCGCATCAACACGCTCGCGAACAATCTCTCCCAGGTCGACTTCTCGTCGCTTGGCTCGAGCTTGCAGCAAACTGTTGGAAACATCGATGACGTTGTGAAGCGTCGCGTCGATCCGATGATGGTGAGTGCCGAGAAATTCATCGAAGAACTACGCACTTCGAACCAGCGCTTGCAGACAATACTCAGCGATAAGGCGATCGAAGCGACGATGGCGAACGTCGAAAAGGTGACCGACGAATTGCGCATCGCGTTTGATGGAAACGGCGGCGGGCTGAAGGAGGCGCTGGTTGAAATTCCCGCGATGATGAAGAGCGCGCGCGAAGCCGCAGATCGACTCGATGCGATGCTCGCGAGCGAAAAAGTACAGCGCATTCTCGTCAATCTCGATGCAGCCACCGGAACACTCGCGCCGACCGTCGAGGAGTACCGCGGTATCGGCGAGCAGGTCTCGGAGTTGTTGCAGAGTGAGTCGTACGAGATCAGCCAGCTCATTGAGGCGCTGCGGAAAACCGCGGAAAATCTCGAGGATCTCACCGCGCGCGTGAAGGATGATCCTGCTCAAGTCATCTTCGGGAAGTCACCGGCGCCGTTGCCGCCAGGCGCGCCAAGGCCGAAGTCTGAGTAAGTCAGAAGCAGTGCGTTGAAAGAGATCGCAGCTGAAATTCCCAGCGTTCTTGGATGAAAGCACGACGAGCGATGAGCGTTTGAAAGCTTTGCAGCAATCGACAGAAGGACCGAATCATGCGACCACGCCACACTTCCATTCGCACAACTTCGCGAAACATCCTCGCTGCCTGTGCAGTCACGTTTGCGTTGACGGGTTGCGACGCGCTCAGTCGATCGGCGCCTTCGGTCGCGCAGTACAGACTCGAGCCTTCACAGCAGGCTCCGGTGGAGGGTTCCCAACTCGGAACTGTCTCCGTGATGCGCTTCTCGTCGATTCCGCCTTTCGATGGACGGCCGTTTCTCTACAAGACAAGCGACGGCTCGTGGCGCACGGACGCATACAACAGTTTTCTCTCCGATCCGACCGACATGATCTGTGATGCGACGGCGAGGGCGCTCGGTTGGAGTGGTCGATTCTCGCTTGTCGGAGTGCAAGGCATCGCGGTGCGCTGCGACTTCATGGTCGACGGCGTCATCGAGTCGTTCTACGCGGATTACAGCGATCCTCAACATCCGGTGGCGTTTGTGGAGATCCACGCCTATTTCCTCGATGGCCGAGGAGGCCGAACCCGCATGATCGCGCATATGGGCGGAAAGTCGGCCGCGCCGATCACGGGCGCGACGGCGAAGGACGTTGCTGCTGCCTTCTCGGTGGCGGTGGCGCAGACGCTCGATCAGATCGTGCGCAAACTGCCGGCAGAAGTCGAGGCCGAGAAGGTGCCCGCTCCCGCGAACGCAGCGAAGGCTGCTGCAGCCATGATGCAGCCATGATGCAAACTGATGCAGACTGATGCAGACGGAAGTCGGCGGCGCGGACTCTTCAGAACTTCGCTCTTCACCTGCAAAAACTGGGCTGAACGCACGCGTGTGATCGTCTAGCCTACGCGACCTGATGACCGCTGGGCCGTTCCATCGTCTCAACACTTCGCCTGCGACCGATGACACCGCGCGCTCTCTCGCTGCGCAGTTTCTAGATCTCGCGGCGCGCGTGCGATCGAGCGCCCCGCCTGCTGCCAACGAAGTCTTGCGCATCGAGCGCGAAGTTGATCCCGTCGACATCCTGCTCTGGTTGCGTGGTGCACCCGCTGGTGCGCGGCGCTACTTCCGTGATCGAAGTGCCAAGTTGGAAGTCGCCGGCGTTGGCGTCGCGCGACGCGCATCGTTCGGTACGCATGAAGCGCTGCGGCTTGCAGCGCATTCGACCGATGGAGCGCGCGAACCGATTCACTTCACCGCGCAGCCGTTTGATCCGGCGCGTTCGCGTGACGCATCGTGGCAAGCGTTTGAGTCGAGCGCATGTGTTCTTCCCACCGTCGAGTTTCGTCGAGAAGGCGAACGCCACTGCATCGCTGCGAACATCGTGGCGGACGGCAATCATGACATCGCCCGCGAAGAAACCGCGAAGCTTCTGACGCGCTTGGCCGAGCCGTCGGGCGCATGCGTGGTCGAGCCTGCGCTTGTTCGCGAGAGCGATGGCGATGGCGAGGCACGGTGGACACGCGCAGTGCGCGCTGGACTCGACGAGATTCGCGCGGGAAACCTGCGGAAAATCGTGTTGGCACGTACGCGGCGATATGCGGCGAGTGGGCCGCTTGATCCGGTGGCGGTGCTCGCGCGGCTTGCGTCGCGTGAATTGCGCGGGTTTCGCTTCATG
>JBEIJG010000222.1:0-5730 GCA_040380385.1 Phycisphaeraceae bacterium
CAGAGCGCGTGCGTGCGGCTGCCTCGCGCGCGCGCGCAACGAACAGTCGCATTCGTCGAGTGCGAAGTCGATTCGCTCGATCAACTCGATCGACTGTTGACGCTCGAGTCCGGCGTGCTCGACATGATTCTCCTCGACAATATGGATCCCGCGATGCTCGCAGAAGCAGTGCGTCGGCGCGACGCGCGCGCTCCGCACGTTTTGCTCGAAGCCTCCGGCGGCGTTCGACTCGACACGGTCCGTCGCATTGCACTGAGTGGTGTCGATCGCATCTCAGTCGGCGCGATCACGCACTCAGCGCCCGCGCTCGATCTTGGGCTCGATCTTGAGTACGTTGACCAGCATGCGCGGCAGCATGCAGAGAACGCCTCACGCCCCGAGGCCACGCGGTGACATCCGAGTTCGACCTCTGGCAGACGCGGCTCGATGCAATTTGCGCGCGCACGGTTCTTTTCCGCCGACCGGTCGTTCTCCCAGAGACACGCTCGACACAGGATGCGATCGAGACACGCAACGCGAGCGTGGGCACATTCGTCACGACGCTTCGCCAGACAGCGGGGCGCGGGCGTTTCGGCCGAAACTGGGCGGACACCGCCGACGCTGGCGTGGCGGTGACTTTTCTCGTCGATGCGCAACCAACCGAGCGCCTGGTGCTTGCGAGTGCGGTCGCCGCGGCGGAAGCATGCGAGGCGATGCTTGGCACGATGGTTGGTATCAAGTGGCCGAATGACGTGGTCGTTGGTGGACGTAAGTTGGCGGGCGTTCTCATCGAGCGCCGCGATGGACTCGCCGCGATCGGAATTGGGATCAACGTCGCGCAGCGCGCGTTTGAGGACGAACTCGCCACGCGCGCAACGAGCCTCGCGATCGAAGGCCGAGACGTCGCGCGACTGGACGTGCTCTCGGCGCTCGTCGAGGCCCTCAGTCGTTCGCTCACGGCGCCCGATGACGCGCTGGTGCAGGCCTTCTTGGTGCGCGACGCGCTGCGCGGCAATCGAGCCCTCTTCGCGACGCCCGACGGGCCCGTGGAAGGCGAAGTGCGCTCGGTGGATCCGATGCGCGGGCTCGTCGTGCGAACCGAAAGCGGCGAGCGATTTCTGCCGGCGGCATCGACCAGCGTGGCCGAATGGGGCGGGGTCGTACGGCGCTCTGCAGCGCTCCCGTCGCCGGCGCCTGAACGAGGAAGTGTTTGAGCGCAGGACCTCAAGTTTCCCTCTGAAGAGGGCCGATATTCCTCCCGATGTCCGTCGTCGCCACCATCCTTCTTTCTGCCGCGAGTTTTGCCGTTGCGTAGGACTCGGCGAATGCGAAGGCGTCGACGGCCGCTGCGCCGAAGTCAACCACGACGTCGTCCTCCAACGGCGCGAGTTCCATCGCGAGCGAAACATCGACGGAGAACAACGCGCCTTTCATGCGGCCGGTCGTGCGCGAGGCCGACCTCATTCGCCCAGCGCGAGGCACCGCAGCCGCGGGTGTTCTCCGGCCGCAACTTGAGATCGTCGACGCAGGCCGCGAGGACATCGGGCCGCTCGCGACCTCGCTCAAATCACAGCCAGTGGATGCGCGGCTCCCTACGGGCTTCCACCGCGTGTATCGCGTGCCCGGCAGCGACGCGCTCTTGATGCGCGGAAACGGCGCCCTTTTCGCGGTTTTCTCGGAGAGTGTCTACGACGGCGGTCGCGCGGTTCTTCCGCCAGGCACGGTGTATCACATCGGTATGCCCAGCATGCTGCCGCAGCCCATCCATCCGGATGCGCTCGTGTCCGGTGCGCAGGCGAGTCCCGCAGAGTCGATTGGGGTTCGCATCGGAACGACCGTCGATGCGCGTCTTGACTTGCGTGTTCGTCCTACGCGCCCGTTGGCGATTGGAAGTTCGGCGCGGCCGGAGAGCGATCAGTCGCGCATTGAACCGACGTACACCCTCGATGCATACTTGAACGCCGCGCGCGATTCGGGAATGAGCAGCGCGTTGGTTTCCACCCCGAACACCACACCGAATACGACGCCGAACACGACGCCGAACACGAGCTCGAATACGACACCGAACACGACATCCGTCGCGGGCTCCGCGCCTGTCGAGGCTCCGCTGGTTCAGTCGGCACAGCCACGCGTCACCGACCCGTTCGGGTATCTCAAACTCGGCCCCGCGCGCATCACGCGCGCCGACTAACGAGCATCGCTCGCGCGTCGGCAGTCGCCATCACGGCTGAGGCTTCTCGTCCTCCGCAGCAGCGCCATCGCCGCGATTCTCGGTGCGCAAGACCTTCCCATCGATGTCGTAATACGTCCACACGCCAACGCGCTTCCCGTTGCGGTACATGCCTTCGCGTTCGAGTTTGCCGCCCGCGTAGTACGCGCGTCCGATGCCGTTTCGATCCCAGCGGCCGTTTTCATCGCGGCGCATCTCGTTCCAGAACTTCAGGTTCTTCGTTCCCTCCCAATACTCCTTCATGATCTTGACGTCGCCCTTCGATGCAGCGTCCGTCGCCGCCGCATCAGCGGTCACCGCTGGGGCGTTCGGGGAAGTGCCCGCAGCGGAGAGGGCTGTCGAAGCAGTGGGGGAAGCGGCAGCATCCGATGTGCGAGAGGTCGCCGGAGACGCTGCAGGTGTTGATGGTGCGCTCACGCTCGGCTGCGGCGATTCACCGCTGCAGCCGATGTTGCAGAGATGGGCGGAAAGCATGAGAGAGCATGCCACAAGAAACAGGTTTTTCGCGCGCATCGTGCGCAGGATACGGGCGAGTAGACTCCGCAGGTGATGAGCGTTTCATCGTGCGTTTTTGCGAGCAAGCCGCGAACGGCCACTCGCCCCGCGTCGTGGGGCGACGCGATCGCGTGGTCGTTTGCCACACTTCGCCGTGCCGATACGACGGGCTTCGCACTCACGCTCGTTGTTGCAATCACAAGCACGCTTTGCAGCGCTCGCGCGGCCTGCGCGGATTTTCGGATTCTCACCTCGCGCCCTCCCGCGGTGCGTGGCGAGCCGATGCTCCTTCCGGTGCGATTCGACGGTTCGGCCCCGACATCGCTCGACGTGGTCTTGGAGTCGCCGGCCGACGAGCGGATTGCAGCGCAGATCACGCGGTTGCGCGGCGAAGTTCTGTGGCCCGTGCGCATTCGATCGGTTTCGACGAGTCGTTGGGCGCAGTCGGCGAGTCCGCTCGTCATTGAGACGAAGCGGCCGGAGGGCGCGAGCGACGCGTATGTCGCGATCGTGCTGCCGGACGCGATTCCGGACCGTACGACGATGAGCGTGGGCGGACAGCTGCTTGAGCCTGTGTGGCACGAGCGCGCGCCGCAAGATCTACTCACGCGCATTGCCGCGCGGGCGAGCATGCTCTACCCGCAAGCACCACCGGATCCGCTCCTTTCGCGTCCCGATCCTGCGCTGCCGTTTGAACGATTTCGATGGGTGATTGGTGAGGCGTTGCGTGGTTGGTCGCCGGTGCCGGCGTTGGAGCAATCGTTCGATGCGCCGAATGCGCTCGCGGCGCGCGCATCAAACGCGTTGTGGCTCGCAGGACTCGCGCGCATCGCCGCGACGAGCGAAGGAACCGCCGCGGAAGTCGCGGAGCTCCTCGTGGCGACCGTCACCGAACCCGCAGCGCCCGCGCCGATTGCAGCATGGATCGCGGATCCGGCGGAACTCTCGGCACTGCTCGCACTCGCGCTCGACCGAGAGCGCAACGAGCAAGCGATGGTGGAAGCCATCGTCACGTGGTTGCGCGTTCGTTCGCCGCTTCTTGTCTGGATTGAAGAAGAAGCGCGCGAGAACCTCGTGCTCGTCGTTGCAAACCCTGCGAGTAGCGACGAGGTGCTTCGCGTTGAATGGGTCAGCGATACGTCGCTTGGCGATCATGATCCACCTGTGGCCACGATCGTTCCGCCAACCGAAACGCTTCGCATGCGGATACCACGACCTCGCGGCGCAGAGATCGATGGCATCGCGATTCCAAGTGGCAGCATCGACGTGCTCCGCGTTGAGAACCGCGATCAGGTTCGGCTCCTTTCGATCGCACCAGCGACCCTCGCCACGCGTCCGATGGGGCTCACGATCGGCCAGTTCGTCGCTCCGCTGAATTTGCCTGCGGTCGCGGTGGGTGCGCGAACTTCGACCACACTTGCGCTCGGAGCGACTGCCTCACTGCGACCAAGACTCGCCGGTTGGGAAGTGCTGATTGAGTGTCGCGGGACCACCGATCCGTCGACCGCGAGCGCCGATCGTGTCGAGATCGCAGGACGAGGTGGAGCCGTGATTTCGGTCGCTCGCGATGGTTCCATCATCGACGGCGCAGGCGCGCTCATCGACACCGCTGGCGCTGCGGTACGCGTCTTCAACGACCGTTGGCGTGTCGCACTTCCCGTGCCGCCGTCGTGGATTGATCGCAGCGGCCCGCAAACGCTTGTCACGCTTGGGTTCCGCCGCGTGGTCGGCGCTCCCGGCGACCTCTCGACTTTTGACGCGCCGTTCGCCTCGACCCCCTGGACGACGATTCCGCGGACCATCTCGGTCGACATTCACGCATCCGAGTAGGTGGTTCCCGCGAGAAATCAGCCTCGGCGCCGAGCGGCTCGCGTGATTCTCTATACTCGCGCCCCATGCAACGGATTCCGCCGCGGATCTCGGCGCTCCTCAATCAGAAGGGCGGCGTCGGGAAGACGACCTCAACCGTCAACATCGGAGCGGCGATCGCGTCGCTTGGTCGTCGCACGCTGCTGATCGACCTCGATCCACAGTCGCACTTGTCGCTCCATCTTGGAGTCGACGGGGCGAGCGTTGGTCGCACGGTGTATGACGCGCTCGTCGACGACGACTGCCCGCTGCGCGATTGTGTCGTGCAAGTCCGTGACAACCTTTGGTTGCTGCCGTCGACCACGGATCTTGCCGGTGCGGAGACCGAACTCGCGTCGCACCCCGATCGCAATCGCATTCTGCGCGCGCGATTCGAAGCGGTACAGGACGAGTTTGATTTCGTGCTGATCGATTGTCCGCCGAGCCTCGGCGTCCTCACGCTCAACGGCCTTTGCCTTGCCGATGAAGTGATTGTTCCGATGCAAGCGCAATTCCTTGCGATGCAAGGTTTGACGAAGTTGCTCGAGACGGTGCAGTTGCTGTCGCAAGGATTGAATCCCGCGCTCAAGGTGGGCGGCGTCGTGCTTTGCATGCACGAATCGCAAACTGCACATAGCCGCGAAGTCGTGCAAGAACTCTCGAATTTCTTCGGCGAGCACGAAGGCAGCGGTCTTCCGTGGGACGGCGCGAAGGTGTTCATGCCGGCGATTCGCCGCAACATCAAGTTGGCGGAAGCGCCGAGTTTCGGACAGACCATTTTCGACTACGCCCCGTGGTGCCCGGGCGCGATCGACTATCGCGCGCTTGCCGAGCGATTCGTGCGTGAGTGGGAACTCGCACACGGTGTGGCCGATTCGGTCGCTGGGAAACCAACGCCTGCTGCGGCCGCGGCTGCCGCTGCTGCCGCCGCCGCCGCTGCTGCTGCTGCCGCTGCGGCGCTTGTCGCGAATCGCTTCACGCCGGAAACCGCTGCTGCGGCGCGTGCTGCGAAAGCTGCGAAGGCCGCGCGGACGGATGCGAGCGACAGCCCGTCGAGTGGTTCTTTCGCGCGAGTTACACCGTCGAACGCGCGGATGTCGGCGATGTCGACGCCGGTGAAGACGGTTGTTGCGGGAACAGAATCCGTTCCCGCGGCGCGCGGTGCGAAAGCTGACGCG